>JAUPVU010000061.1 GCA_030916925.1 Patescibacteria group bacterium | reverse complement strand
CTGGAGTATTGGTAGGAAGAGGTGTAGCTGTAGGTGTAGGAGTTGATGTGGGTGTAGCTAATGAAATATAACCCCAGTCAATAGTATGTGGCTCAAGAGCTGTTGGTGGTATTGCTCCATTTATTCTAAACGCAAATAATAATCGGTCATTATGTCTATTTTCATAGAGTATAGGAATATCAGCACTTCCATTTGCTCCAGCAGATCCACCAGGCGTTGTATAGAATGTAGTCGCAGAGGAAAAAGATGTTCCATTAAATGTTTTGTATTGAATACTTCCATTATCACCATTTGTAGTAGATAAAATATAAGATACGTATATATCACCCAATGTTTGATCATAAGCAATATCAAGAGTTGGAGCATAAGAATGAGTACCTAAAGCACTGTATGCATCAAAAGTAGCAGAGGCTGTATCTGAGCTATCTAAATATGCAATACTGACAGTATCTCCGTCTCCATTTGTTTTCCAACGAGCCCAACCAACATATAACCGATCATTTGTCGAATCTAATACAGGTTTTGAAATAAGTTGATCTTTGAGGTTGTATCCGGAAGTAACATTCATAGCACCCACAGTAATTGCAGATTGAAAGCCGCCACTCCAATCTTTATCTACACTATCCCAAACTCCTCGATAAGCTAAAACACTTGAGGTATTTGTTTGTGCTACAAAAATATAGATATCGTCTTTACGAGAACCAGATCCACCACGAATTATTGCAGAAGCTTGTGCACCTGTCGAAGTGGTTGCTCCATAAATTTTATCCGCATCCACAGCGGGTGGATCTGTAGAAAATGTGTCTGCTGTAGCATCAAGTGCAACCCAGTTTGCGGCTACACCATCAGCAGAAGATAAAGATAACGTTCTTTTTGAAGCTCTTATTTCTGAAAGACTTGTACCATTTTTAGACCAAATTGCGATTAATGATCCGTTGGTAGTTCCATCATCTACCCAAAGGGCAACAGGTTGTTCAAGAGTACGAGAAGATGATGTATCAAGTTGTAAGTTTATGTTTGAGCTATCTTCTCTTTGAATACTGGTAATATTATTACTACCATCACGAGTAATGCCGTATCTTCGATAAATTATTCCATCATTAGAATCTGTAGCAGCCCATATAACATGTAATTTATCATTTATAGAATCGTACGCAACTGAAGCACGTGTTAAAAAAGGATATGATTCACTTCCTTGAGTCCAACTTGTCCCACTGTTATTTGACCATGCCCAGTGATTTCCGCCACCTGCACCATTTCTTAATTGTGTAATCCATATAAATTTTCCATATTCATCAATAGTCCATACTCTACCTTGACTAAAATTAATTGCATCATTACTACCATCAACGCCATCACCTGTACCGATACCACTATAGGTTCCATCTGCATAAACAGGTGTAAAAAACCAAGTTACAAAAAGCAAGCAAAGTAATAATGAAATAAATTGTCTCATCTATATTTTATAGTAATAAAATTTGTACTTAAAAACAAGCACTACAGCCATAATATTGATAGTAATAATTACAGTATTTTGATTTTTATATTAAATCGCTATATAATGCTTCCTAACTATAAAAAACTAGATAGTAGTTTTCTAACTTTTTTATAGGAAAGATAATTGTGCTCGTATCTTTTGGCTGAAAGGAACTGAATATGGGTAACGTTCGGCATCAGAGAGACATAATTGTAAGTCCAACAAGGCCAACGGATGTTCCAGAAAAACTTGAAAAGCAGGAACTGTCAGGTTGGTCACTTCTTTCTTGCAAGTTTTTACGGAAACTGGGAGAGGAGCTAAAGATCTGGTCCGTTCTTTATCGACAGGATATTTCTGAAGAAGTTGAGCGGCAACGCCAACGTCATAGCAAGCCAATGCGTCGATTCTATGGTGCAGCAAACACCACTGAAGATACGAATTAGTTTTATTTCGGCACCTTTTTTGTTCGATACCGCAGTTGCGGATTCGTGCAGAAAGGGTGCCTTTCTGCTTTTAAAAACAATCTAACTTGAATAAAGAGCTCACATTATGTTATACATAGTAATAAATAATAAATTTAAAATCAGAAATGGAGGTGATATTATGAATAACCAATTAGTAGACTACATTAAAAAAAATTTAACAATGGTCATTGCAATTATGGTAGTAGGGTTTGTACTGTTAGTTCTTGGTGAATTTTATTTATATCGACAACAAATGTATTTAAATAAAATGATTTCTGAAGGATTTATGCAATTAAAAGAATCTCAAGAAAAAATGCAAACAGACACCCAAATAATGCAAGAAGAAGTAAATGAGACAGATGCAATGATGCAAGCAGAATAATGTGAAGCTAGTTTATTTAAAGTGTAATAATTTTTTACCTATTTTTAATGGGATAATTATTCATGCAATATTGATATAATGCATTATAATATTTTTTACGCGTCTGTAGCTCAGTGGTAGTAGCACTACTCTTATAAAGTAGGGGTCGATGGTTCGAATCCATCCAGACGCACATAGGACTAGCAAAGATGTGATAAACTCGATATAATACAGCTTGACCATATGCCAAGATAGCCAAGGTGGTCACGGCGGGGGT
>JAUPVU010000060.1 GCA_030916925.1 Patescibacteria group bacterium | reverse complement strand
CGAATCCTTCTGTTGCATTGCCGTGCTTCTTCTTGCCATTGAGGTAGTCTAATATGTACGGTGGATCCGTGAAGCACATTGATGCCTTTTCCCCATTCATTAGCTTAAGAATATCCGCCTCAATAGTGGAGTCGCCACACATAAGCATGCTGTCTCCAAGTTGCCAGATGTCTCCCTTTTGAATCTCAATTTGTTTTATATCCAATTTCTCAAGCTCTTTTTGAAGATCAAATTGTTCAGGAGTATCCTCAATATCAAAAATGTCATCAAGTTGCTCGCTTGAGAAGCCAATGTCCGCAAGCACAGTTTCTCCGAATTCCGCAAGAAGATTCCAGTCCCAATCTCCGACATTTTTGTTAAGTCTCAGATTTAATTCCTTTTCCTTTTCTAAGTCTGGGATATCTATATATACAACAGGGATTTCTTTGTATCCTAAATCTTTTGCAACCTTCAGCCTAAAATGTCCGCCTATTACGATATTCTTTCTATCAGTTGCACCATTTACAACAATTGGGTCAACTAGTCCGAAGCGTTTCATGCTCTCTGTTAGTTGAGTAATAGCATCCTCGCTCCACTTCCGTGGGTTATATGTAGCCGGAAGTAATTCTGCTATTGGAACATAAACTACGTTCAGATTTTGTTTTGTCGTTTCGGTAAACATAATGGTAGTATATGAACCGAAGAGGTTGTTGTATAAACATCAATTAAGCTTAATTGATGTTGAGGCGTTTTTTGTGGCGTTTTATAGCAATATTGAGCTCGTTGTAATCAAGAGTATCTCCAAACTCCAATTGTATTATGTCGCCGATTTCTTTTTCAGTTCTCCCTTCAAGCTGCAAATTGTATGCTCGGTTATCCCTTTCAAAATTTTTAATTGGTTGATATTTATCGTACTGCTTGCCTCTTTGTAGTTTTCTTGCCCATGACCATACGTTTCTTAAATCTTCAAGCGTCGTGTCTTCGTCAATTTCGAGTAGAATCTTTCTCATTCCATTTTCCCATTCAAATTTCACTACTATTCCATATGAGATGCTCAAATTCGCCGGATCATTAAATAGTAAGTACCTACGAATTCCATTGTGCCATTTGGATGAAAGTCTATATTTACGGATTACGCTCCAGATATCGTTATTGAACGCATTTAGTGGTGCATCAGCATTTATCTTCTTTTTAATTTCGTCTGCTTCTCTGTGTTTTCCGGCTTTTCTAAGAGCAATAAGTTCTTTTCGCTCTTTTGGCCAATTCTTATCATAGTACTCATCTGTATCAATACCTAATTGCATATTCCAATTTTCATTTGCCTCCTCATCTTTAATACCGTCTGAGGGAATTTTCCATTTTGTTCTTAATTCTTGGATATCTTTTTGAAAATCAGGTCTTGCTACAAGTAGTTTTATTTTTTGCTTTAGCCTTGAGAGTGCTTTTTCGTGATATTTGATCTTCATTTTCTATTGATTATATGAGCTTAAAAATGTAGAATAATGTTAGCAAATGGTAAGTTAAATTACAAATGAATAAAAAAGATGAATTACCAGAGCTTTTGACGCTCAAGCAGACCTGCGAAATTCTCCAGGTCCACCCAAATACTCTGAGGCAGTGGGACGAGAAAGGGATTCTTAAAGCCGTACGATTTGGAGCCAGAAAAGATAGAAAATATAGAAAATTGGATATAGAAAAGCTAATGAGTAATAAGCATAATAAATAATATGGCTCTAATAGATAATAAAAACCAAACAATGCATCAAGCGCTTATTAATGCGCTAACCACTTCGGACAGAATTGATATTCAGGTCGGATATTTCTACTTTTCAGGATTTGAACTTCTTGCTGAGCACCTGAAAGACAAACAAGTAAGAATTCTGGTCGGAAAACAAATAGATCCAAAAGCAGTGCCAAATATTATCTCGATGCAACAAAAAACTGGTAAACCAGTTGAACTTGAAAGATTTCAATCATGGGACACATTTATTTCTCGAACTGAGCAGAAAGATAAATATTTTGAAGGTTTTTCTAAGTTATTTAATGAATCACAGGTCTTTGACGATCCTGAATCACAAAAAGCTTACAAGATTTTTGAACAAAAAATTATTGACGGTTCTCTTCAGATCAAACTCACAAATACAGATGAACATGGAAAAATGTACTTAGTTTATAACAAGCCAGAGGCTAACCAGGGTGGAGATTCTCCTGGTACAAAATTTATTGGATCTAGCAATCTTACTTACAACGGTTTGCTTGAACAAGGCGAATTGAATGAAAGCTATAGAGATAGAGCCGGTTTTGAAGAGGCAGGAAGAAAATTTGAATCAATGTGGGTTGAAAGCCAAAATATCGATATTGCAACTTCTGATAATAATGAAGAGTTTAAAAAAGTAATTAAAAAATTATGGATTAATTCTGTTGTAAATCCTTACCTCATGTACATACGGGTTTTGCATGAGTTATTCGGAAACGATAAAAAAACAGATATAGTTTCTCCTGGGCAGATTACTGATGACTCTTTTCTTGATTTGGAATACCAGCTTGATGCAATAAGAATGGGAATTGATCGAATCAATCAATATGGTGGAGTAATAGTGGCAGATGTTGTAGGTCTTGGAAAAAGCATTATTGCATCAGCCATTGCATACAACTTAGCACAAAAATCCCATATGAATGTAGTGATTATATGCCCACCCCATTTAAAAACGCAGTGGGAAGAATATCAGGCACATTTCAGACTTCCAGGAACACAAATTTTTAGCTCAGGAAAAATTGAAGATGCATATAAATGGTGCACCCAACAAGTAAATGGTCCTATTCTTCTTATTCTTGATGAAGCCCACAGGTATAGAAATGAATTAACAGATGATTATATGCTTTTGCACTCAATGGCACGTAGTAACGTAGATAATAAAGTTGTAGTCCTCACTGCTACTCCATTTAATAATGACCCCAAAGATGTTTTTGCACTTGTAAAACTTTTTCAAACGCCAGGACAATCAACCATTCGTTCTGTTGATAATCTTTCCTTAAGATTTCGAGAGCTTATCGATAGATACAGAAAGTTAAGAACTAGTATTCGTGGTGACAAATTAACTCCAGAAGAAGTTGGAGATGAAACAAAAGAAATTGCCCAAGAATTAAGAAGACTCATTGAACCTGTTATTGTTAGGAGATCAAGATTAGATCTACAAACGATTACAAGATACAAAAATAATCTTGTTAAGCAAGGTATCGCATTCGCAAATGTTGTAGGACCTGAACTTCTGGAATATGAATTGGGTGAATTATTTAATTTATATCTTAATACACTTCAAAAAATAACTTCAGATACTGAGGGATTTGAAGGAGCTCGCTACAAACCTGCAACTTACATTTCTGACGACAAGAAAACTCAGTTTATAGAAAAATACGGTGAAGATCTTAGTGACATAGATCTACAAACTGCACAAACAAATATTGCTTCATTCATGAAGCGCTTACTCGTTATGCGTTTTGAAAGCTCCAAAGAAGCATTTAAAATCACTCTCCAGAATATGATTAACTCCAATCAATTGATTACCCGATGGTATAACGACCAAGGAAAAGTTCCGATTTTAAAGAAAGGAAAAATTCCAGATCCGGACACATTTACTTCCGATGCTGGCGATGACGTAGTAACAGAATTTACAGAACAATTCGATGAGGATAATGATACTAAGCACAAGATGGTTTTCGTTGAAAGAGACTGGATGAAGCCTGAATTCATACAAGACGTTGAATCAGATACTAAACTTCTTATTTCAATTATGAATCAGTGGTTTGGTCAAGATGCCGTAAGGCCAGATCTAGATCCAAAATTGGATTACTTAGTTGAAAAGATTAAAGAATTATTAAATGAAGATCCCGAAAGAAAAATCGTAATTTTTTCAGCGTATGCCGATACTGTAGAATATCTCGGCAATGCTGTAAAAAAGGCTGGTATTGATCGTGTTTTTAAATACACAGCAAAAGACGCATCTAAAGCTACTCGTGAGTTATTAAGATCCGATTTCGATGCAGGCATAAAACCCCATCTCCAAACAAACGACTACGATGTTCTTATTGCAACAGACGCCCTCAGTGAAGGTTACAATCTCCATCGAGCAGGAATAATTTTTAACTATGACATTCCATTCAATCCAACTAGAGTCATTCAAAGAATTGGTCGTATCAATCGTATTAATAAGAAGGTCTTTGAAAATTTGTATGTTTATAATTTCTTCCCGACTGACATAGGAGAAGCAGAGACAAGAATTCAGCAAATAAGTACGCTTAAAATGACACTTATCAATGCTGTCGTCGGAAGTGACATTAGAACCCTAACCCCAGATGAAGACTTAAAATCATATTTTAAAGATGAGTATGTAAAAGCAAATGCGGAAGCAGAATATGAATCATGGGATGCTATTCACCGTGAAGTCTATGATCAGACACCTGATGATGTAATTGATCAAGCTATCAGTATTCGTCCAAGAAGTAGAGTATTACGTACAAATCAGAAATTTTCCGGAGGCATTGCATATGGCAAGAAAGGAAATCACGATGTATTTGCAATAAAAATAATTGATGAGGAGCCAAAAATCGTGTCATCAGAAATTGTACTGCCACTATTTGCAGCTAAGCCTGAAGAGGAAGGTGCGGCTCCCGATAATGCATTTAATGAACTGTTTATTCTTATTCGAGATAAGCTCTTTGAGAGACACCAGCTTCCAAGAATAAGCGGTAACCGAGCAAAAGCACTCCAGCCACTACAAATTTTTATAGAGAATTATCCTCCTGCAAAGGACTATGCCATTGATCTTACTAAAGTTATTAAGGAATACGATGATTTAAGTGAAGGGCAGTACAAACAGATAAGTAGAATAAATATGGACAGTTATGAAGATGCATATAAGGAACTGCAAGAAATCGTATCAAGACAATCTATTGCAACAAGCCTCAAAAGAGTTGACCAACTAGAAGGGCTTTCTGAATTGGTAGTACTATCTGAAGAATTAAGATCATGATGTTAGACAAAAAATTTAATCTTGATAATTTTAGTGATTGGATTGAAGAATTTCTTCCTGATTTTTCAAGAGATTTAAGAAAAGTTGAAGTTCCAAACGGTTTCTCTGATGTTAATTCGATAAAGACGCTAGGTGAGTCATCGCTAGGTGTCAGGGTTTTTATAATTGAAACATCAAAAGATCCATCTGGAAGAAAAGTAGGATTGGCAAAAGATAGTTTTAATCTTATTAAAAACTATGGCACACCTAATGCCTTAATTGCATATTACTCAGAAAATTCAGATAATTGGAGGTTTTCTCTATTAACGAGTACCCCTGTATGGAATGATGGCAAGATAATTACTAAATTATCTAATCCCAAAAGACACTCTTATGTTTTGGGTCCCAATGCAAAGGTAAATACTCCCACTAAATTTCTTCTCAAGCTGGGAAAAGCGCTTGATTTTAATGATCTGAAAAGTAGATTCTCACTTGAAGTCGTTAATAAAGAATTTTATAAGGAAATTTCTGAAAGCTTCACAAAATTAGTTGGTGGAACAAGGGGTGAAGGCAGAAACAAAAAAACATATGAGTCACTTCTTAAGCTTCCCTTGACAAATGATTACAGTAAAATAAGTACAGAATTTGCAGTTAGACTTGTGGGGAGAGTTATTTTCTGCTGGTTTTTAAAAGAAAAAGTTAGTGAATCTGGAATCTCTTTAATGCCTAAGGAATTGCTTTCCCTGAATGCCATATCAGATAATTCGGACTACTATCATAAAATTCTAGAGCCAATATTTTTTGAAGTTCTTAACAAGCCAATTAAGTCCAGAAAAGATGGTTTTGCGTCAAAGTCTTTCTCTCAAATCCCATATTTAAATGGAGGTCTGTTCTCTCCGCATGATGACGACTTTTTTAGCTATAACGAAGGTAAAGAAGCGCAATTCCACAATACGGTTGTAGTTCCGGATGAGTGGTTTAAGGAATTATTGGGTATTTTAGAAACCTACAACTTCACAATTGATGAGAACACAAGTACTGATGAGGAGTTGTCTATTGACCCGGAAATGCTTGGACGAATTTTTGAAAATCTGCTTGCAGAAATTAATCCCGAGACAGGAGAATCTGCTCGCAAAAGCACAGGCAGTTATTACACCCCTCGTGACATTGTTGATTATATGGTAGATGAAAGCCTTTTGCTTTATTTAAAACAAAAAACTACTATTGATGTTGATAAATTAAAGGCAATTATTAGCTATGATTTATCAGACGATTCTTCATACCCACTGAAGGAAAACGAGAAGGAAGAACTCGTAGAAGCAATTGAAAAGGTGAAAATACTTGATCCAGCTTGTGGCTCTGGAGCTTTTCCTATTGGTGCACTTCAAAAAATAGTTTTCATTTTACAGCAGGCAGATCCCAACGGACAAATATGGTTTAAGAGACAATTGGCTAAAGCAAGTCCAGAGTTTAGAAAAGAAATTGAGAAAAAGTTCTCCAACAACGAATTAGATTTTCTAAGAAAAATAGGAATAATTAAGGAAAGTATTTTTGGAGTGGATATTCAACCAATAGCCACAGAAATTGCAAGGCTAAGGTGTTTTCTTACCTTAATTGTTGATGAGATTATAAAAGAAAATGAGGAAAACAGAGGCATAAAACCACTACCCAATCTTGATTTTAAATTTGTTACAGCAAATAGCTTAATAAGCTTGCCAAAGTCCGAAGGACTATTTGCTATATATGAAGACCTGGATGGTATTGGACTTCTCAAGCAGATTCGGGATGAGTATTTTAATTCTTCAGGTATTGATAGAGCAGAATTGGTTTCAGAATTTTACAAAACACAAAAGGAAATAGGTTTATTATTGGAAAAAAGCGGTGGGCAGGGATATGCAGAGATGAGTAATGCTTTGAGGAAGTGGGATCCATTTAGCCATAAAACGTCCTCTTGGTTTGATCCAGAGTGGATGTTCGGGGTTAAAAGTGGGTTTGACATAATTATTGCAAACCCCCCCTACAAAATACTAACTAAAAATAATACTGATGCGGATATGTATGATTATTTCATTAAGCATTTTTTATCAATCAAGGGTTCATATTCCAAGAATCTATACGTTTTATTTATTGAAAAGTTTATAAGTCATCTTAAACCAAATGCTAACTTATGTTTTATCGTTCCTGAAGGTTTATACCAAACTCGTAGCTATAAACCCTGCGTAGATCTTATGAATAAATCAGGCGGTACAAAGACAATTACTAGCTTCACGAATTATGTATTCGAAAACGCAGTTACTGGTAACTTGATATTCTTGTTTCAAGACGGGTGGAAAGGAGAAACACTATATTTTCACTTTGAAGGAGATAATACGTTAACAAAAATTAAAAAAAACGAAAGCAAATTATTACCTAAAATTGAATTCGATTCAGTCATGCTTGGAGATATTACTGAGTTATTTAAGGGAATGGTGGTAAAAGACAGAGATGATGTGGTTTTTAATGAGAGAAAACCAGAGATGAGCAGTTTTTTACTAGGTAAGCACATTTCAAGGTGGAATGTACATTCAAGTAACTATGCGCATTACAAAAGTTTACAGATTGTTGGTGGCACAAAAAAAATAGAGAAACATAATCATATACCTAGAATATTAATTAGAAGGACTGGAGACACCTTGTGTTGCGCTTATTTAAAAGAATTAGCACTGACTGAAAGTACGCTTTATTCATGCTGGACAAACTCAAATTTATTTTCAAATGAATATATACTCGCACTGCTAAACTCAAAACTGCTTGATTACTATACAAAAGAACGTTTTATTACAAACCAACAGGGATATCCACAGATTCTTATGACCGATTTAGCTCTGTTACCAATTAAAAAAGCGTCTGTCCAAAATCAAAAACCGCTAGTAGACATTGTAAATAAAATACTTGCGTTAACATCCTCAGTGGACTATTTGAATAACCCTGAAAAGAAAGCGCAAGTCGAAGAACTTGAAAAACTGGTAAATAGACGTGTTTATGAACTTTATGACTTAACCGAAGAAGAAATTAAGATCGTTGATGGAGAATCAAATAATGAAAGTAACTAAAAGAATTAAATTAATCCTACTATTTCTCTTCATTGGAATTGGAGCTTTGGCATTGTTCAAATACTTCCCAAGTAAAAGCATTGATAATTGTAAAAATCCTACAAAGCTGGAAGATTACACTGATGGAAAAGAAAGACTCGTTATATGCAAAGATTCAGTCAAATACGGAAGCACTGTTGTAACAACTAAAGATAAGACTCCGGGAGTATTTGAATACGTATTTGATGAAGATGATACCTGGGAGCCAACACACGAAGTCGTTGTTTACAAAATAGACAATAAAGATTATGTGGCTATTTTTCCAGTCATTAATCCACAATCATGGTACATGCGCTCCGGCTACATTTTCCAAAAACAAGGAGAGGAATTCAAGCTTATTTTTAACAAAACTTTCAAGGATCTGAGTGGGCGTTGGACCGGAGTAAGGTTTGATGAAAATGGATCTCTTTTTGAGTCAAGTGCAATTGCAGTAAATCAAGATTTTGGAGAAATGGGTTTTCTAGGTCAAAGAATAAGTTGGAGAGATTATTACACTTGGGATCCTTCGAAAAATACTTATGTTTTGGCAAATAACGAGATGTCTTTCAGGCTGGATGAAATGAGAAAGTATTATGATGAGACCGACCTTGAGGCTTGTGGTAATGAATCCCCTTCTTTGAAAGGAGAGAGGATCTCAGAACTATTTGAAATAAGAAAGAATTTTGATCATTTTTGTGATGACTCTTCTCCCCATCCTTATATCTCCAACAAACAGGCAGAAATGTTTTTGAAAGCAAAAAAGGCACTTGATGAAATCGGGCAAGGAAAGAATTACTCGTTCAACGAAATTAAAAATATAGATTTAGAATAATGATTAAATTATCGAGATCCAAAATTGAATTACTTTTTGACTGTCCTAGGTGTTTTTGGTTTTATGCCGGAAAAGGAATTGCCCGGCCTTTTGGTGCACCCTACACTATCAATAATGCGGTAGATTTTTTACTTAAAAAAGAGTTTGACGAGCACCGTAAAAATGGGACAGCTCATTATCTAATTGAGCGTGAGGGAATTGACGCAATTCCTTTTATGCATGAGGATATTGATAAATGGAGGCACAACTTTACAGGTATTCAATATCACGATCCGGAAACAGATTTTCTGATTTTTGGAGCGGTTGATGATATTTGGGTTGACAGTAAAGGAAATCTTATTGTAGTTGACTATAAAGCATCCGGTGCAAAGGAAGGCGAACTTTATGACAGCTATAAGAGGCAGATGGAAGTTTATCAATGGATTTTAAGAAAGAATGGTTACAAAGTTCAGGACCGGGGTTACTTTGTATATTGCAGGGTAAACAAGGACAACGGCTTTGCACAAGGGAATTTGAGTTTTGATATCAAAGTCCAACCCTATGACGGTAATTCTGATTGGGTTGACTCTAAAATTATCGAGGCAAAAAAAGTTCTGGACGGCTCCGTCCCGGCAAGCTCTGAGGAATGCAGCTATTGCAAATACGCTTTACAAGTTAAGAGTTAAATAATTGCTCTAAGAATTTAAGGTTAACGAGTATTAAGCAATAGAGTTTAATAATGCTTCTAATTTATTCCAATCACTATTCATCCGAAATACCCAATCAAGACCCCTCCTTTTACTAGCAGTTCCTAGCCATCGAAAGAATACCTTGGCTATTTCTGGACCGTGTTCAATAACCTTATCTGAGTTATTCATTATCCATTCAGCTACACTTACTAAAAGTAGATCCTCAATCAAAATGATTTTGCAGTTTGAAGGTTTTTCAGGAGCTTGTTGAAGCCTTGTTACGACATTATTAAATCCGGCAGGATCATTAAAGTTGGAGACAAAGGAATAAATTCTTAATTTTCCTAAAGATTTTGGTTCTCCATCTTCTTTCAACCATTTGATATATTTTCTCTGCTTTCTATAATCAATAGTAGTGAGTCTATAGCTACCACCGCTAAAACTATATTTAGCATCCCAACCAAATACTCTGTAATTTTTCTCTCTTCCAATTCGATATCCACAGTATCCATCCGGAACTGAAATACCTTTAAAGTTAGAACCCAGCCGAACAACATTTGGCACTAAAGCCTGAAGAATGTTCTTAATATCTACCTCAAACATATCTTCGTCGTACCCTTGATTCTTGTTTTTAATTGCATCTGTAGAATCTTTAAGTCTTTGATATATCTTTTGAAGAATATTTTGCTCTTGAGAAACAATTGAACTTTTGAATGAAGAAATCAATTCATTGGGACTTGCCTCTAGGTTCATTAATAGATCTGTTAAGGTCTGGGTCAAAGGTAGAACGTTGACTCCCTGAGCCTGCAATTCATCCTTTTTTCCAGAAAAGTGAGTGTCAGTTAAAACAATTAGCCCATAACCTTCTCTACCCAAGGCCTCACAAAAAACAAAGTCTCTTTTCTCAAAAAGAGGAACAATATATATAGATAAATTTGTTTTTTTGTTTGTTAGTCTTACGACCCATTTTTTATATCTACTACGCTGGATTTTCTGATTGAGTACCTCATAATCCGTAAGATCTGTTTGAAACTTATTGGATAGTAGCCTTAGAAAGGTCGAATCGTTGATTTTAATTGATAGGCCTTCTCCCATCACAATCATGTCTCTCCCACAGGTACCGCAGATTAAATCTAACCAAGAAAAAGTATGACAATTCCAATCTTCACATCTTCTTTTAGTTACTACGCTTTGTTTCTTTATTAGTCTGTTTCGTAGTAATTTAACTAAAATTTCATCTGCTTGTTTAGGAATTGCCGGATCGATGCTTACCGCTTTATCAAAAAGAAATTTTTCTATAATCTCAAGAGGAGTTAACTGTTTAACGACAAATTTTGCTTCTTTAACTTCCGCTCCAACAACTGCTTTTAGTTTCTCCAAAAAGTCTGATTCTAGAGTAATGGATTTTCCCTTAGTATTTATATTGATAGTTCTACGTCCCCAGTCATCTCCATAAGAATAAATACCAATTTTTGCTCCGTCTATGCGATAAGTAATGTTGCTCACATTTGTAATTCCCTCGTTTTCCCAATAATTTTTCAACTGATCTAATGCTTCGGAAATAGATTCGTCATTGGTTGACTCAATCTTTAACGAAGGAGATTTTGATAGGTTAAAGTTTTTGAATGTGATACCAAGCAATTCGAGGCCGTGATCTTGATTGTTTACATTTACTAATTTACCTAATAAGACCTTGTCATCTAGAACAACATCTTTTCTTGGAGAAAAGATTGAATCCGGGTACATTTCCTTTTTGATCAGGCGGTGAACTTCTGAAACTTCTCTTTTGGATTTTGAGACGTATCCAATTTTTTTCTCTGCTAAATCCAAAACTAAAGTTGTATAGGCAATTCTTTGTGCCTCCAAAGCTTGATCTTCTGTAGGAATCATCTCAACACCAATAGGTTTGGATATTAAAATTACAAATAATCCAGGTGTCTCCAGTCTGAATCTAACATCTCGCTTAGTTTTAAGTCTATGCAGTAGTACGTTGCATAATCGCTTCGATTTACTATTAATTTTATCTATTAATTGTGGGTGGCCTAATGTTGAGTTTATCTTAAGCCAAGTCGTTGGACTGCCTTTTTTTCTATACTTACAATAGGTAAAAATATCTTCAGGAAGTTTTTGGCTAGTAAATAACTCACCTGCAATATGCAGAAATATTTGGATTTCTAATAGTCGACCAGATTGACCTAGTTGTAAATATTCCTTCATGACGCCAGGTCTGTTATTCTCTATAAACCTTTTTATTAGAACTAATCTAAGTAAGGTGATATCAAGATCTTGAGGTTTACTAACCCAATAACGATTTGTATGAATTAGACTTTCCAGGATTTGCTTATCTGAATCCGAAAATGAGTCAAAAAATGAATACAAACTGGATAAATACTTTTGCGCCTGGGACTGTTTTCTGCCTATGCTTGTTTCAATGTTCCACCACTTGTGAAGTTCGTCCCGTTGCAATAACATTTCTCCTACCATATTTGAGTACTATTATACTCTTTTATGTGCCCGAGCGCCTTTGATATAATATTTCGAAAATGAACTATCTCAAAGATGAACAATATTATATTGACCTCTACGATCTTATAACCATTAGAGAATGCCTGCACTGGGAAGAAAATATAATTAAAAGAGATTTGCCACCGTATAAAGGCAAAAAAATCCACGAAAAGCTACAACCACCTATTAAGACGCTATTAACCGATCTTCCACTTTATTATATTAAAGGTGAAAACTATGTACACAAAGCGGAAAGGATAAGGGAATGGATGGAAAAGGATAAGGAAAAACAGGACAAGTATGACAATGCTTCAGAGCCTCTAAATATATTTTGCCCATCTTGTGGCAAGAATATGCACACTACACTAAAGGAGCTATATGACTTCATGAATGAACCATTAAGAGTATTGTTCTTTTTTGAATGTTCAACCTGCAATAAACGTAAAGGAATTTTTGATAATGGTGAAGAGTTTAAATCCAGAGAAAAACTTTGCGACAAATGCAAGTATTCCTTAGAAACTTCCATCGAGAAAAAAGGTAAAAAGACAATATGGGCAACTAAGTGCACCAATTGTGATTTTAAAGAGGAAGAAGAAGATGACTTTGAAGAATGGAAAAAACAAAGAGATATTGAGCTGAAGAAAGACGAAGAACTGCTAAGTAAGTTCAGAACAAAGTACTGTTTGAGTGAAACAGAAGGACAAGAATATGTATCCCAAAAGATTCTCATGGAACACCTTAATAAAACTATGGAGGAAAGCAAAAGAAAAGAAGCAGACCCTGCTTACAAGAAAGTGAAACAGCTGAGGAAAATGAGCGTTGTTGAGCTTGAAAGACTTCTTTCTAAGGGTTTAGAAAAGCAAAAATACACTAAGCTAACGTTTGATAAACCCGAAATAGGACAATTTGTTATCATTCCTTTTACTGTTCAAGACGCTGACTCTTCCAGAAAAGAATATGACAGCACTCATGAGCTTCAAAAACTTGTTAAAAATACCTTGGAAAAAACAAACTGGCGGCTCATGTCAGAAGGCACTTCATACCGGCTGGGATACGTCTATGGAAGACTCAAAGGTTATGAAAGAGATGAAGATATGGCGAAACTATTTCGAGCAAAATAGAAATTTCAGAATAGGTGAACAAATGTGATATATTTTAGTAAGTCATGAATCAAAATAACTTCATATCTGCGAGTGCTTCTGCAAAGCTTCTATACGACGCTTTAAAAACAAGAAATATTGATGCAATCCTGGAATACAACGATGGGCATAAGACTGTTGATATAGCAGTTTTGGATGCAAAGTTGTTTATTGAAGTTGATGGTCTACAACATTTTACAAACCCAGAACAGATTCTGAGAGATTTTAAAAGAAGTCATTATTCTGACGGGGATGACTTTAAAACTTTTTATGTAACAAATCAGATAATAGAGAAATATCTTGACCAAGTAGCTGACGCCCTTGCTAAAGTTATAGTGGAATTAAAAGGATAACCAGTTAACCTTTTGTCTTATTACTTCAAATTTTAGTCTTACTTAAATCTGTAACTGCCGCTTTTAACACTTGCCAACATATTTTTGCAGTATCATCATCGGGATTAAATCCAGCTAGTGCCTGCTCATATGGATGTATATAGTTTCGAAAATCTCTTAGAGAATGA
The DNA here is from genome assembly GCA_030916925.1 of Patescibacteria group bacterium. Taxonomy (GTDB): domain Bacteria; phylum Patescibacteriota; class WWE3; order 2-01-FULL-39-13; family 2-01-FULL-39-13; genus JAUPVU01. Next base: position 887 of record JAUPVU010000060.1, on the reverse strand, counting down.
CTAAATTTCTTTATATCTAAATCAAGCAATCCAATTTCGCATGCAACATCTATTAGTTGGCTTAATTTCCAATCGTTTAAGTTGAGGACTTTCCCCCCTTTATCTTTAGGAGCGGATGGAGATTGATTGAAAGCTTTTGGATTGTTAATAGCTGTATTTAGAAGTATTCCCTCAAGAGTACTCCCAGCTAAAAAGATTGCAGCTAGTGGAGCTTTGGCTTTCATACAAATATCGATTTCTTTTATCCTCTGATTCACTACTCCACCTATATTTCCATCGATGTTTAATGCTGATACTGAAATTATTTCGTATTGTTTTTGTAGGAATTCTTCTTCTGAGCTGGTCTCTTTAACGGAAAGACCGGATAATCTTTGTGCAATAGCTAGACAGTCTTTATAAAGTGCTTCTTCGCCTTTTGGAATACCACTATCGGAATAAGCTTTTTGTGTTCTCCAGTACTCCAACATTTCTAGCAAAAGTTTTCCTACCGTACTATCTAGTTCTATATTCCAAAACAACCTTAGACGATTTGCTTTTGATCCTGATCCCTGATTATAACGCTCATTGAAGATATCTTTCCTACAACAGGTGATAATAAACTCCTGAAAAGAACGGTTGGAAAAATCCAATACATATCCACTTCCCATTCCAAAAAGTCTCTCTAACTTTACTTTGTCATTACTGCTTAAATTTGCCATATCAATTCAATAACTCGTCCGGAAGAAGATCGTCCTTCATGATTTTTTCAGAAAGAGATATCATTCCCATTCATTCTTGTATGTTCTCCGCTGCCTCTTCAACTAAATTTCGAATGACCGGATCCCCAATGTCATCGCATTTAAAGTACCACAGTAAATCTTTAACCATTTCACTGGCTGTATTTATTG
>JAUPVU010000059.1 GCA_030916925.1 Patescibacteria group bacterium | reverse complement strand
TGGGATCAAATTTATTATTTATTTCTCCAGGCCAATCCGATTTTGCTAGCGATCCTGCCGCTCAATTTTCTAGAAACAAACTTAGCGAAAAACACGTAGATCTAATAGAAAGATACGCATCAGACTTCATTTTGGATGTTACACCATACATCACAGCAAGCGTTGGTGTTAAATATAAAACAAATACCTTCACAGCAATTGTTAACGCACTTAATGAAAGAGGATTTGAAATTTTCAATTTTGAAATAGAAGAAGGAAGATATTTTACACAGAATGAAGTAAGGTCTAAATCAAAAATAGTAATACTCGGTAAAGATGTTGTTGATGAATTGTTTCCAACACAAAACCCAATCGGTCAGCGAATTAAATTAGACACTGGCGAAACATTAAATGTTATTGGAACGATGAAACCGAAGGGACAAAATTTCGATAACGCAATTATCATGCCCTATTCAACAGCAATGGATATTTTCGAAATCGAAAACTTTTCAAGTATTGCAGCTAAAGCAAATCCAAGCCTAGATATAAATAAAGCAACACGAAAAATTGAATTGGCAGTCATGAGAGATTTAGAAGATGACGAATTTTCTGTACAGTCCCAACAAGATATTCTTTCGTCCATTCAAAGCATTTTACAAGTTTTAACAATTGGTCTTGGAGCAATTGCAGCTATATCCTTAGTCGTTGGTGGAATCGGAATTATGAACATAATGCTAGTATCCGTAACCGAACGTACGAGAGAAATCGGATTGAGAAAAGCCATCGGTGCGTCACCAGCCGATATTGCCTCACAGTTTTTGATCGAATCTGTGTTACTCAGTATGGGAGGGGGAGTCGTAGGCATTATAATTGGTTGGCTTGGATCTCTAATTGGTAGGGCTTTTATACGGACAGAAGTACCAATCTGGGCAATTATGCTAGCCTTTTCATTTGCAGCATTTGTCGGTATAATCTTTGGGACGTATCCAGCCATCAAAGCTAGTAAAAAAGATCCAATTGAGGCCTTAAGATACGAATAAATATATGAAAATCACAGTAAACAAAGAACCAAAAAACACTTATAAAATTGAAGTAATAGTTCCAAAAGAAAAGGTTGCGGAATATCTTGATGAAGCCTTGCACCACGAAGCAGAGAATGTAGAAATTAAAGGATTTAGAAAAGGAAAGGCACCAATTAATTTGGTTAAAGAACAATTAGGAATTGATAAACTTCGAAGTCACGCCTTAAATCATTTGCTTCCAGAAATTTATAAGCAAATCATAAACGAGAACAAAATAAATCCAATTATAAATCCAAGATTCGATCTTAAGAAATTCGTAGAAAATGAAGATTTAGAACTGATGGTTGTTTTAGTTGAGAGACCAGAAATCAAAATTAATGATTATGTATCTGGCTTAAAGAAGAAATATTCAGAAAAGAAAGAAGATTTAACAAACGAAGAAGTAGTCGATGTCATTTTAAGCAATTCCTTAGTGGATGTTTCAAATGTCCTAATCGAAGAAGAAACAGATCGAATGATGTCTTCACTTCTAGAACAAACAGAAAAGATGGGAATTACTTTAGATAAATATTTGGAAGCCGTTAAAAAATCTCCTGAAGAAGTTAGAGCTGAGTACATTGAAATTGCAGAAAAATCCTTAAAAGGTGACTTTGCATTAACAGAAATCGCGATCAAAGAAGACTATACAGTAAGCGACGAAGAAATCGAGGAAACAATAAATGCTGTACCTGATGATAAAAGTAGAGAAGAACTTCGAAAACCCGAGCAGAAATACTATATAAAAGCTGTCCTAACTAAAGGAAAGACTCTTGCCAAATTAGCTGAAATTGCTAAAAATGTAGAAACTAATTCTAAAAAGGAGGAAAAATAATGAGCATTTTAGTTCCAGTCGTAGTCGAAAAAGATCCAAACGGTTACGAACGATCATACGATATATATTCCAGATTATTAAAAGAACGAATTATTTTTTTAACAGGACCAATTAATATGGACGTGGCAAATATTGTTATTGCGCAAATGTTATTCTTACAAGCTGAAGATCCAAAAAAAGATATAAACATGTACATAAATTCTCCAGGAGGAGAGGTTTATAGCGGAATGGCTATTTATGACACCATGAAACATGTAAAGAATGACGTTTCTACGATTTGTGTTGGAATGGCAGCTTCAGCAGCTTCAGTATTACTAGCAGGAGGTACAAAAGGAAAGAGATTTATATTACCTCACTCCTCAGTAATGATTCATCAACCAAGTGGTGGTGTAGAAGGACAAGCTACCGATATCGAAATAACCGCCAAAGAAATCCTAAGACTTAGAAAGGAACTGCATGAAGTATTAGCTAAAGATACAGGAACTCCTCTTAAAACAATCGAAAAGGACGTTGAAAGAGATTACTACATGAATGCCCAATCAGCTTTAGATTACGGGATTGTAGATAAAATCCTAAAATAGTAGCTGCAGTAGCATTAATCTGTAGTAAATGATTGAAGAAAGCCCTAAATTATAGGATAATTCGGATATTGGGTCGTTAGCTCAGTTGGTTAGAGCGTTACATTGACATTGTAAAGGTCGGTGGTTCGAGTCCACCACGACCCACCATAATTAATTTTCCTAAAAAACTGCATCTGCTAGAATTTACATATGATTCAAATCAAATCAGTTGTACTGATTTTCGTTAGTACTTTCTTTGCTTGTCTATCTGCTTATTATTCATCAACGATTATTTATAATTTTTTGTCAGAAGGACTAGCATTTGCTTGGGTATTTCTATTTTATCTGTGCTTCATTTCATTATTTTTATTCTTTCACTACTTAATACTTGCTACACATGAAAATAAAAAAATTTATATAAGCTATTATCTAATTCTTATTACTTCTGTAATTGCTACAATCGCAATACAAGAAAATAGACTAAGCCCAATTGTCCTAATCCTAAATGCACTAGTAATACTTTTAACTTTAATTTTAGTACAAATAAAATTTCGAACGGAATATAAGAACTTAATCAAAGTAAATCTTACAATCGCCTCTAGCTCAGTCACTTTTTTAATATTAGCAATTGCTTTATTAACCTCATTGAACTTCTATCATGTTGGAATGCAGGGAGACACTAAAGATGAAATATATTCAGACTTCAAAGAATATATTTTTAAACAAATTGAAACCACCACTCAAACTTATATGAAAACTACAACAGAAGCTGGCATTGGCGTATTCTCTCAATCCGCACTAATTAGCGACCAACTTGAACAAACTGCAGGAGTTACATTAGATAGATACTCACCGTACTTCTTAATTTTTTCATCTGCAATAATTTTCATTACTATACTTACAATTGGACCGTTCTTAAGATTTCTAATTTGGATATTAGATTTAACGCTACTTAAATTTTTGGAAAAAATCGGGTTTGTAAAAAACATAAAAATTACCGTTGAGGCAGAAAGGTTTTCGTTGTAGTATCTGGCTATGATAAATGCGTTAAATACACTAAAAAAAGAAATTTGTAAAACATTACCCATCCCTTTAATAAATAATGAAGAGTGGGATACATTCCGAAAAAATACTACGGTAGCACTTATGGCTGGTGGAGATAGCAGCCGTTTCAAATCAGTACCAGGCTCAGAAAATACTAATAAGAACTCATTCAAACTTCCAAATGATGACACCATGATAGAAATGACCATCCGAATGTACAGGGATGCTGGAATAACAGATTTTGTCGCACTTGTTTATCATCAAGCCGAAACCATAGAGAATTTACTAGGAGATGGCACATCTATCGGGGTAAAAATTAAATACAGCCATGATCCCGAAAGGCCAGTAGACAAAGGTGGCGCAATCCTAAATGCTATAAAAAACGGTTCGATTGATCAAAATAAAAATTTAATTGTTCACAATCCTGACGATGTAATACTTAACTCTACAAAAGAATTTCCAAGACTAATAGCAAGCGGTCATATTAATGGAACTAGACAAGGTGGAGAATTGACAGTAGTAATAGTTACCGAAACTCCATATTCCTACACCGGAATGTCAATTGACCAAAACCGCGTAACAAATATTGAGCAGTATCCTCTAATTCCTGTACCAACACACATAGGCGTTACAATTTTCTCACCACGTGCCTTGAAACGTCTATTTGCAGACTTCAACGCAATTGAGAAATTTAATTACGAAACAGAATTATTCCCCGTGTTAGCTAATGAACAAAAACTCTTTTCAGTCAGTATTCCGATTGATGACTGGCTCGCAGTAAATAATTTGAAGGCTTATACAACACTATTAAAGCGACTTGGTTTACAATAGACATATGAATGAAGATAAATTTATAAAAATAATATACGCAATGTTTGGTACCTGGTGGTCCATTCTGGCACATACAATAATTTTCGTCTTTTTACTTCTAGCTCATGACATGCTTTTGTTTACGACTTTAGCTTCTATGGAAGCTATCTATATTGGCATTTTTATTCTTATGGCAGCTAATAGAGAAGAAACATTAAAAATGAAACAAAACCAGGCAATGCGTAAATCAGACCGCGCTTTAGTATATAAAGATGTTAATATAACCACAGAAATGAGTCTTGAAGTTGAGGAAATAAAGAAAGACCTCGAATTGTTATTAAAGAAATACAAAAAATAATGGAAACAAATAAAGAAAACCTATTTAAAATAAGACATTCGGCAGAACATGTATTCATGCATGCTATGAGAGATTTAGGATTGCAATTTTTAATGGCGATGGGACCTGCAACAGATGATGGATTCTATTTTGATTTCGAATTATTGGATGGAAATATTTCAGAATCTGATTTTCCGAAGATAGAAGCAAAAATGAATGAAATAATAAAACAGAACATTCCTATCGTCGGCGAAGAAATTGACGAAAAAACTGCAAGAGAATTATTCTTTACGAATCCTTATAAACAAGAATGGCTTGATGAAATAAAAAACAAAGGTGAAGCAATTACTGTTTATTGGACTGGTAAACCTCATGAAATGTCATCTTTTGTTGATCTATGTAAAGGACCACATGTAAATTCAACAGGAGAAATTGGCGTAATCAAGTTACTATCTACGGCTGGAGCATACTGGCGCGGAAATGAGAAAAACAAAATGCTAACAAGAATTTATGGTACAGCATTTCCTACTCAAGCAGAACTCGATACTTACCTTGAGGAACTCGAAAAGCGCAAACAAAATGACCATAGAATTCTTGGTCAAAAATTAGATCTTTTCACTTTTTCAGACCTAGTTGGAAAAGGATTAGTAATGTACACACCAAATGGAACAATAATAAAAAATGAGTTAAATAAGGCACTTGTCAAAATAAGTAGAAAATATGGAGTACAAGAAGTAAATATTCCACATATGGCAAAAATAGATTTATACAAAATTTCAGGCCATGCCGATAAATTCTCCGAGGAACTATTTAAAGTCACAAGCCATTTTGATGAAGAATTTGTGTTAAAACCGGTAAATTGCCCTCATCATACCCAAATATATGCTTCTAGACCAAGAAGCTATAAAGATCTTCCTATAAGATATATTGAATCTACGCAACAACACAGGGATGAAAAACCAGGTGCAATGAGTGGGTTAAATAGAACCAGATCCTTTGAAATTGATGATGGCCATACTTTCTGTACTCCAGAACAAATCAAACAAGAAGCAATTAACACAATTAAAATCATTGAGGAATTTTATACTGCACTTGGAATGTGGGGAAATCAGTGGATATCTCTTTCTTTCAGAGATCCTTCTACACCTGAAAAATATATAGGTGATAACAATGACTGGAATACTGCCGAAAGCCTACTTAGAGAAATTAATGACGAGCTTAGTCTTAATGCGAAAATAATGGAAGGGGAAGCCGCATTATATGGTCCTAAAATAGACTTTATGCTTAAAGATGCTCTGGGAAATGATCGACAACTGGGTACCGTTCAACTCGACTTCGCAATGCCAAAACGATTCAATTTAGTATATATAGGTGAGGATGGTACAGAAAAAACCCCAGTCATGTTACATCGAGCAATTCTGGGCTCTTATGGCCGATTTATAGCTAATTTATTAGAAAGTACTGCTGGAGCCTTTCCAGTTTGGTTAGCTCCTGTACAGGTCGTTATAATCCCAATTTCTGAGAAAACTCACGATTATGCTAAAGAAGTAGCAACTACCTTATTTGATCTTGAAATTAGGTACGAAATAGATAACAAAGATGAAACAATGGGCAATAAGATTCGAAAAGCTCAGGAGTTAAAGATTCCTTATATGATTATTCTGGGAGAAAAAGAGTCAACTGCACAAAATATTTCAGTCAGAAATCGCGAGGGAACTCAACAATTTGGCATAAGTTTATCCAGCTTTACGGATCACATTAAAAATGTGATAATATCCAAGTCACAGAACCTATAAATGTCTAGAATAAATAACCAAATCAACGTAGCAACAGTCAGAGTCATAGATGAAGACGGCCAAAACATAGGAATCTTGCCAATAGGTGAAGCCTTGAGATTATCCACAGAAAAAGGAGTGGATTTAGTAGAAATTACACCTGGGGCAAAGCCTCCTGTTTGTAAACTACAAGATTACAATAAGTATCTATACGATCAAAAGGTTAAGACAAAAAAAGCAAAAGGGAAAAAATCTGAGCTTAAAGAGTTCGTTTTTGGTCCACATATTGGCGAAGGCGACCTACGAATTAGAATAGATAGAGGAATAAAATTCCTAGAAAATGGGAATTTAGTTAAATATACAGTCCAATTTAAGGGTAGAGAGATAATGTACCCCGAGATTGGAGAGACAAAGCTTAAAATTGTCGAATCGGAGCTCTCAGAAGTAGCTAGGGTGGAAAATCCACTAAAACTGACTGGAAAGCTCTTAACAATAACGTTTGTTGCAAAAAAGTCAAAATAATTTAGAATAATACCTATGCCAAAAGCCAAGAGTCGAAAAATTGTAATGAAAAGGTTCAAAATTACAGGAAAAGGAAAGCTCAGAAAGAAGCACTGTAATATTTCACACCTTAACAGAAGAGACGATTCTTCAACTAAATCTAGAAAGAAGCACACTTCAACTGTGTCTAAAGGATTTGCCAAGAAGATAAAATTAATGATTATTAGTTAAGTAATATATGTCACGATCAAAAACAGGTGTCGTAAGACGAAAAAAACATCAGAAAGTTCTTAGCCAGACAAAAGGATACTGGGGATCTAGAAGTAAACTATATAGAAGAGCAAACGAAGCTTTCTTAAAGGCTGGAGAATATGCATTTAATGGCCGAAAACAAAAGAAAAGAGATATGAAATCCCTTTGGATTATAAGATTGAATGCTGCATTAAGAGCCGAGGGAATAAATTACTCCCAATTCATAAACTTAACAAAAAAATTTGGTCTACAATTAGATAGAAAAGTATTATCTGAAATGGCAGCAGCCCATCCAGAAACTTTCAAATTGGTCCTTAACAAAGTTAGGGAAAATTAACTACAATACTATTAATGGATGAATTGAAGAAGGTTCTACACGAATCTATAGAAAGAATTAAGTTTTCATTTAAAGACGACATTGAATCAATTGATTTAGACTCAATTTATATCAAGTATCTCGGCAAAAATGGCGAAATTAACAAACTAATAAGACAAATTAGAGAAGAAGCCAAAGAAGACGGCACCGAACTCTTACGTGAAATCAACCGAATTAAGTCTAATATTACCGAAGATATTCAGGTTGCAAAAGAAAAAGCTAAAGATGAAGAATTATCAAAAGAAACAGTCGATTTAACTATACCGGTTAAACCAACCTCACTAGGAAGCCTCCACCCGGTTTCACTTGTAACTGAACAACTCTATCAATTCTTTCATTACTACGGTTTTTCAGTATTTGAAGGACCAGAAATCGAAGATGACGAACACAATTTTGAAATGCTAGGTGTGGGCAAAGACCATCCTGCTAGAGATTTACAAGACACCTTTTATTTACTACAACCAGATAAATTATTAAGAACTCAAACCTCAAGTATAGAGTCAAGACAACTTAAAGAACAAAAGCCACCAATTAGATTTGTTAGTGCAGGAAAAGCCTTTCGAAACGAAACTGCAAACAAAAGTAACACAAGTTATTTCGATCAGTTTCAAGGAGTCTATGTAGATAAAAATGTAGATTTAGGACACCTTAAATGGATGTTCACTAAATCACTTAAATTTGTTTTAGGAGAGGATACGGAAATTAGATTCAGATCTAAATTTTACCCAGAGGTTGAACCAGGCATGAGCCCAGATATTAAATGTAAATTCTGTGATGGTGTCGGATGTGAAATATGCAAATATCGAGGTTGGATAGAAATTGCAGGTGGTGGAATGATCCATTCTAAAACTTTAGAAATGGCAGGCATCGATTCGAATGTTTATTCTGGATTTGCTTTTGGATGGGGACTTGATCGAATCGTTATGTCTAAATATGGTATACGAGATATGCGATTATTATTTAATGGAAGCATTGTTTATCAATAGAATATGAAAGTACCACTAAACTGGCTAACAGACTACATAAAATTAAATCATACACCTGAAGAATTCGGTAAAATAATGACTGACCTTGAATTTATGCAAGATGGTCCGATAGTTGAGATTAACGGTCAAAAAGTTATTGAAATAGAGGTTAGACAAAACAGACCTGATCTACTTTCAATAATCGGAGTAGCTAGAGAATATGCAGCATACATTGATTCGAATATAACTGAACCAAAAAAACTCGAAAATACTGAAATTAAAGTTGAATGGGGAAGTCCAGATCAAAACCTTAAAGTGGATGAACCTGAAATCGTAAAAAGATTTTGTACGGTAGAACTTAGTAACGTTAAGATTAAACCTTCCCCTGATTGGCTTCGAAATAATCTTGAAGCCTACGGGATCAACACCATAAACAATGTTGTAGATATAACTAATTATGTGATGCTTGAATATGGAATGCCATTACATGCATTTGACTTCAATAAATTAGCTAAAAAAGATGGGTCACCATTATTAACATTAAGACTAGCTACTAATGGAGAAGAATTCAAAACATGGCAAAATACTGTCCTAAAACTATCAGAAGACGATTTAGTAGTTTCTGATAACGAAAAACCGGTCGCTCTTGCAGGAATAATAGGTGGAGCAAACTCAGATATTGATGAACAAACAAGTCATATAATTCTTGAATCAGCTTGCTACAACCAAGCAGTGATTAGAAAAAGCTCACAAAAGCACGGAATTAGAACAGAAGCATCAAGCAGACACGAAAAATTTCTAAATCCTTCAATGGTAACAGCGGCTATTCTTCGAGCATTATTTTTACTAACAGACCTCGCGGAAGCTAAAATAATAGCCATTGAAGATCATAATTTGAACGAAAATCAAGAAAAAAAGATAGTTGAATTCAATACAAATGAAAT
>JAUPVU010000058.1 GCA_030916925.1 Patescibacteria group bacterium | reverse complement strand
CTGCAACTGCAATTAAAACTGTAGAAATCCACCAAAGAGGACCCATTGCATAGGTTGTTCCCATCATAAATGGAGTAAGCATTGCAGACAATCCAAATAATGCTAAGATTGCTGGCACTGATAATATGACCAAAATAATGGTAAGAATAGGAGCAATTTTTACAATTAGTTCTTTAATATCTTTTGGAATCTGAAAAGGAGCTTTATCAACAAGATATGTTTCTAATGTTGTTTCTAAATCGTTTAAAGTCGACATACCTGAATTATTTTGAGTAGCCATATATTAGTAAAAATTAGTAAAGTTGTATAAATTATTTTAATCCTTTTTATTCTTACTTTTCAATAGCTATTTTTATTCGTAATTCTTATTGCGAAATTAACTTTTATATGACAAAATGAGAGTGATGAAATCCACGAATCGTAAGATTAAAATTGTCGTCGGATATCCTCCTATTGAATCCAAAAAAGGTGTCCCACTTCTTTCACAAAATCGTCAATTCCAGTATTTTAATGCACCTACTTATATTTATCCCATGGTGCCAGCCTATGCTGCTTCAAATTTACAAGAACATGGTTATGATGTGAAATGGATGGATGGCATTGCAGAACGTAAGACATATAAAGAATGGCTTGCAGAACTTAAAGAATTTAATCCAGATTACTTAATGGTTGAGACAAAATCTCCGATTGTAAAAAAACACTGGAAGATGATTGCAGAGTTAAAGAAAAAATTTCCACAAATGAAATTAATATGGGTCGGTGATCATATAAGCTACATTCCACATGAAATTTTTGAAAATAGTCCTTTAGACTATGCAATAAAAGGTGGAGATTATGATTTTGGTGTTGTAAATTTGCTGAATCATATACATGACGGTGAAGAACTTGAAGGTGGTGTGTATTGGCGACATGGAGATAAAAATATTAAAGTAAAAGATCCAAACCGTAAAAAAATTGCAACAGGGGAATATATTTATAATTCTGGCTTAGCTTCCCTTAAACATGATTTAAATAAACTTCCATTTGTAGATCGAGATTTAACAAAATGGGAATTATACGCCTACGCAAACGGAAACTATAAATTTACACCTGGGACATACATGTATAGTGGGCGAGACTGCTGGTGGAACAGGTGTACATTCTGCGTTTGGGATCATACTATAAATCCAATTGGTTCTTATAGAAGCTTTACACCGGAAAGACTTTTTGCCGAAGTCAAACATGTTGTTGATAAGTATGGAGTAAAAGAAATTTTTGATGATGCAGGAACAATGTTTGTAGGAAATAAATTAAAAAAATTCTGTGAACTTTTAATAGAAAGTGGATATAACAAAAAAGTTAAATACGGTTGTAACATGCGTTTTAATGCAATTCCTAATCAAGAATTATATGACTTAATGGGCAAAGCTGGTTTTAGATTTATTCTATATGGAATGGAATCTGGAAATCAAAAAACACTTGATAGACTTCAAAAAGGAACAAAAGAAGAAGATGCCATTCGTGGACCGGCAATGGCCCGAAAAGCAGGACTTGACCCACATATTACAATTATGCTTGGTTACCCTTGGGAAAGTTATGAAGATGCAAAACGAACAATTGCTATAGCAAAATTCGCCATGAAAAAAGGCTATTATGAAACTATTCAAGCAACAATTGTAATTCCATATCCAGGAACCCCACTTTATAAAGAATGTAAAGAAAATGGATGGCTGTTATTTGATGATTATGAACGGTTTGACATGCGAGAACCTGTTATGAAAATACCTTTCGAACACGCAAAATTACTAGAACTTGAACAAGAATTATATTCTACATTTATGACTCCTGGATATATTGGTCATAAGCTTATGAGAATTCGAACTCCGCATGACGTGAAATATTTATTTTATATGGCATATAAATTTTTAGGACACATGTTAGATTTTGATCCTAACCAAACAAAAGTAAGTTTTACTTCATGGGAATTTTGGAAAAATGCTGCTTCAAATTTAGTAACACATTTCTTTACTTCTAAGACAAAAGTAGACAAAGAAAAAGCTGCAATTCAAGTTTAAAAATATCCTATAATATTTGACTTTGACCTCATTTCCTGATACAATTATATATGCTTATTATGCATTTGGAGTAATCTAAATTGTAATAAACAGCAACTTTCTTTTACTCTTATTAAACAATCTATTTAGCGTACTTGCTATGCTGTATATGATTGTAAATAGAGCTAAATGAAAAAATTAGCACATTAAAAACTTATTGTTATAGTAGTTAAACTGAAAATGTCTGTTTTCTCGACATTTAAACCTATAGTTTAGATTGGGGATAGAGCCTGTAAAACCATTATAAATTTACAGGCGGTACCCCCGATCTAGCTATTATTTTTCGGGTCAACTAACCAACTTTTTAGTTTAAATAGTTCGAAAGGAACTAACCGTGAACACAGTTAACATGAAGTGGAATTGGATCATTGCAATTTTGATCGCAGTCGTTGTATATTGGCAACCCTTACCAGCAAATGCTCAGACGCCTCCAGTTGAAATTCAACTGGAACGCATGAACGTATTGCCTGGTGATGAATTTGTCTTAACAATTTCTGCATCAAAACTAAATGGTCAATCTTTTGCGACCCTTACGGGGCGT
>JAUPVU010000057.1 GCA_030916925.1 Patescibacteria group bacterium | reverse complement strand
CGCCACTTCTAATTGTATTTCCTTCGATTTTTAAATCTGAAATAGATGGAGGTCTTGTGTCAGTTGAAGTAGTAAATGTTTGAGGATCGCTACTTGCTTCATTTCCTGCCAAATCTCTACCCTTTGCAACTAATTGATATTCCGTCTGAGTTTTTAATCCTTTTACTAATAATTTATGAGTACCGCTAATTAAAGAAGTATTAACTTCGTCTCTGGATTCTGAGGTGTTTCCTTTTGGATAATAGGTGACGATGGATGAAGTCTCTGTATTTGTATCCCATGAAACCAGCATTGTTGGCTGGGCTGTTCCTTTTACTTGTTGAACTCTAACATTTGAAATTCTAGGACGTGGAAGTGTTTCGAAAGAATTAACTTGATTGTCATATTCGTAATCCTCCGTATCAAGTGGATTAACTTTAAAGAAATATTTAACGCCGTCTTTTAGCTCGTCTAATATTACAGTGTATGTTGATTCAGAAGTGCCAGTTGCGACTTCTTGAACTCCTCCAAAGGCGGTTGTCTCTCCAAAATATATCTTAACTTTTGAAGCGCCAGAAACTGTGAATTTTAAAACGACTGAATTTATTCCAATATTTGCTGCAACCGCTTCTTTAATTATTGGAGCAGGTAGAGTCTTGAACGTGAAGTCTTCTGATTGACCGGTGTTTCCATCCTCATCTGTCCATTTAGCAATTGAATAGTATGTTGTTCCTGGTGAGAGGTTGGATAACGAAATTGTATGGTCGGTGACTTGATCTGAATTTGATGGTTCTTCATCAAAGTAGTTATCACTGCTTGTTCCATATTGTATTTTGCTATCGCTTGTTCGATCTGTTCCCCATGTAATAGTTGCTTTTCTAGTCGTGATATTAGAAATAACAGGATCAGATGATAAAGCTGCAGCTTCTGTGAATTTGCCAGTTGGTATTAGAGTGACTTCTTCGGTAGCGGCTCCGCAGTTGTCTACACTATCGCAGGCTTTTACTTGATAATAGTATGCTTGTTGAATTAGGCCGGTGTCTACGTAAGCGGAGCCGGAAGTTGTGGCCAGATATGAGAAACTTGATCCGTCTGTTGATCTGTAAATTTGATAATCAGAAACGCCTGAACCAACGTCTTCTGGTGTATTCCATGAAACGGTCAATCTCCAAGTCGAAGTACTTTTGATTGAGATATCAGAAATATCAATGTTAAGTGGAATTCCCGGAGCTGATGTATTAGCAGTAAAGGTAACGCTTTCATAAGCACCATAGTTAATTGTTCCTCCTGAAAGTGCAGGATTTTTTGCTACAACATAAAAAGTGTTTGTTCCTACTTGTGTTGCAAATGAACTTGCCGAAAGTGAAGTCGCTCCAGCACTGGTGTAATTACAACTTGCTAAAGATGGAAGTGTATTTACTGTATAACAATATGTGAGATCATCTGAATCGCCAGAATATGAATCTGGGATTTGCCATGAAAATGCAAAAGAGTTTGCAGTATTTTCGCTTGGTGATGCTGTTAAGAATTTAGGCGCAGTAGGTCCTTCTCCCGCAAAGTAATAATTAGTTTGCACTGGAGTAGCGGCAACGTTCCCAGTATTATCAATGGTTCGAAGATAAAATACATTGGTATCGCCTTGATATGCAGCGTCAGCTATTACTATCGAGGTATCTGTAATTGTTGCTGACCATTCACTTAACGGTCCACTCGATGCACCTGTTTTATACTGATAGCCTGAAAGATTTGACCCGCCATCTGAACCTGCTGGCCACGAAAATGTAAAATTATTTGTAGCTGCATATCCCGAAGGACTTACAGAAATTGATGTTGGGTTAGTAGGATTTACGTTATCAAATTTGTAAATATATGGATCCCAGTTTGGATATCCACTGACGTTTTGCGCATTATCCACTACTTTTACGCGTAAATAGTAAGTGTTTCCACTAACTAATCCGCTTGGAGTATAAGTACTTGATGCTTGAAACCCGCCAGCAGTTACAGGGTCGGCAGTGTTATCAAGCCCAAAATAAACGTAATAACCACTTATTCCTGATCCACCTGTATCAGTTGATCCAGCAAATGAAAAGTTTGGAGCAGTATGGCTATACCAATTATCAGAAGTAATTGTACTTCCTCCGACTGATGATAATGACGTAAGAGTATTTGGAGTAGTCGGAGCAGTTATATCTCGAGTAGCTCTTATTTCTACATTGGTAATCGAAACGAGTTCTTCTCCATTTCCATCTAAAACGCCCTGCCATAAAATTCCTTGATTTGTTACAGGGAAGGTAGAAATGTTTGAATTGATAGTAGCAGCCGACGTTGATTCGGATAGAGAAGTCGATGTTGCCCAAGCTGCCCCAGTCCAATATTTCCAAGTCGCTCCAGCATCAGAAGATAATCTAAATTTGACATCTCCAATGCCACCGTCTGTTACATTAAATTCGTCCCAGTTTTTTATTTGAGAAGTCATAACAGGGGAAGTTGGTCGAATAGTTTGCTGATCTGCTGTATATGGGGTAGTTATTAAATCTGAAATATTACGAGCGGTATTTGAGATTCTAAGTTCGTCTATTATTCCTTCGAAATCTCCTCTTGGTTTTCCTGCCTCTCTTCCTGCCTTTGTTGTTCCAATTACGAGTGATTTATTGGAATCGGGTATTGTTGCCACATCTGATACCGAGTTATTTAAAACCCCGTCAATATATAAAGATACAGTTGAGCCATTGTAAACTGCTGCTACGTGGTGCCAATTGGTATCAAAAGTATCTGTTGTAGATTCAACATGTACATTTTCTCCATAAGACCAAACGTTTGCATCGGCATTGGCAGTATTTCCTGTTCCCGCGTATAACTTGCCTTTATAGATACTGAAAGAAACGATTTCTTCAATGTTACTTGCCCAGCCATTATGAAAATCGTCTCCACCAACTTGAGTCCAAGAGGTGCCATTATACTTCCATACTTCTCCCTCACCGGTTCCGTTACCAGTGCCTGCGTATAAATCTCCGTTGTAGGTAACTAAGGCACGGACTCTTTCATATGTTGCATCTGCCCATGATGAATTTAAATCATCGCCTCCAATTTGTGTAAAATTTGTTCCATCATATAACCAGACTTCGCTTTCACCAGCACCAGTTCCAAGTCCAATTGCAAGATAGTTACCATAAATAATCATAGAGTCGACTGATTCATAAGTTGTATTTGCCCAGCTTGAATTTACACCGTCGCCTCCGACCCTAGACCATATTGTGCCATCCCATTTCCAAAGTTCTGCGTCACCAACGGTGCTTCCTAGTCCAACGTACAATTCTCCTTTATATGGCTGTATCGAAGTTACCCTTTCATAACCTGCCCCCCAGCTAGAGTTAGCCGTATCTCCACCAATTTTCGCCCATGTTCCACTAGTATATGCCCAGACCTCTGCATCATTTGCTGTTATTCCAATTCCCGCATAAAGCGTTCCGTTAAACGAGGATAGTGATGAGACTTCTTCATATCCTGCCCCCCAGCTAGAATTTACGGTGTCTCCTCCAACCTTAGTCCAAGTTTGGGTATCGTCTTCGTACGCCCAGACTTCGGCTTCGCCTGCGGTTACGCCAAGCCCCACAGTAATATTTCCTTCGTGAGAAACCATTGATATTACATTTTCATATGTGTTTGCTGCCCAACTAGAATTAACTCCCTGTCCACCAACAATATTCCATGTTGATTCGTCGTACTCCCATACAGTTGCGTTGCCTGCAACGGAGTAACCTGTTCCTGCGTATAATTTATCTTCAGAAACATTCATAACTTCAACTGTTTGAAGCCCACGCGTACCCCAGCTAAAATTAATTTTGTCTTGGCCAATCAAAGTCCATGTTCCACTTTGTAAGCGCCACATTTGTCCTGAAATATTTGCGTTTCCAGAATTAACTCCTGCATACAAGGTAGATCCGTCAAAAACAATTGTGTTTACTATAGTTGCAGTGGCCGGGAAACTTCCATTTAATACGTCGCCACCGAGTTTTGACCATTGTTCGGTTGCTACTGTCCATTTCCAAAGTTCTGCGTCTGCAGCCGTTAGTCCTAGTCCTGCATATATATCAGTTCCGTCTGTTCTTACACTGTAAGCTCCTTCGTAATTGGCGCCCCA
Source organism: Patescibacteria group bacterium (assembly GCA_030916925.1). GTDB lineage: Bacteria > Patescibacteriota > WWE3 > 2-01-FULL-39-13 > 2-01-FULL-39-13 > JAUPVU01. The sequence continues at coordinate 8,444 of JAUPVU010000057.1, read as the reverse complement.
GCCTAAATTAAGAGTATCGCCGCCTATTTGTAACCAAGTTCCTCCAACTGTGTCGTATCTCCACACTTCTCCTTCGCTTGCAGTAATTCCAACTCCTGCATACAGATATGGTGAAAGATATGTCATGGATAAGACAGATTCGTATACTGTATTCCAACTTGAATTGAGCCCATCTCCGCCAATTTTGGTCCAAGCCGTACCATTCCATTTCCAGACTTCTGCTTCGGTTGCGGTAAGGCCAAGTCCGGCGTAGATATTTGTACCATCTCCTGCGAGGGTGTAGACGGAATCGTAATTTGTTAACCATCCCGAATTGGTACTGTCACCACCAATTTTGGTCCAAGTACTGCCGTTCCAGCTCCATACTTCGGCGTCACTTGCACCTGCTCCAAGACCTGCATAGAGTGTACTGTTTTGGTAATAAAGGCTATAAACCGCTTCATAAGTACTAATTGCCCAGCTATTGTTAATAGCATCTCCGCCGATTTTACTCCAAGAGGTTCCGTCCCATTTCCAAACTTCGCCTTCTCCTGCCGTTAATCCAAGACCTACGTATAAGTTAGTACCATCGTTTGCCATTGCATAAACGGCTTCAAATGTATTAATTGCCCAGCTCTCATTAATAGCGTCTCCGCCAATTTTGGTCCAAGTTGTACCATCCCACTTCCAAACCTCTGCATCGCCTTGAGCAACGCCAGTTCCTGCGTACAAATTTCCGCCAAAAAAATTAGAAGATTCTATATTAGCTTTGCCGTTGTGGTCCCAACTGCCATTTGAAAGTCCTGCCGCGGATTGGCTCCAATCGGTTGCTCCTGAGTCGGCAAATTGGTAAACCAATTTGCCGGTTTCGTTATTAAATCCAAACTGATAATCTCCTTTATCAAGTATGCCCATTCTTTGAGCGCTACTACCTGCTGAATAATTTGCGTCCAACTTTATCCATGCTTCGACGGTGTGCGAACCCGAGAGAGAAATTGAGGCGCTATCTGCTACTTCAACGTAGCTATTATTTCCAGAAAAAATAGCTCCATTATTTAATTTACCTGATCCGTAAGTAACATTTGTTTCAGTTGCTGAATTGTTATTTGTACTTGAATCGTCGGGGTTTCCACTTGCTTCGTTAAAATTAAATAGGACCGATGTATTTGCAGCGTCACCTTCATATTCTCTAATTTTCAATCTGGCGCTAGAGCTTTGCACTTCAACTAAATTTTCATCGGATACTGTATAATCCCCCGTAACCGAAAAATCCCAAGCGATAGAAGTATCACCGGCTGCAAAGGTTTTAGAAAAGAAGGTGCTTTTGATAATCCAAACTCCAGTTAATGATAAAAATAAGATTAATGTAACCGAAATAAGTCTTGGTTGTGGAATTCTATGTATATAAAAATTGTGATTTTTTAGTTTAATTAAGCGGCGTCTAAGGAATAGAGTATATAGCCAGAATCTGTAAAATTTTGAAGATATTCTTTTTGTAGGTTTCAAGGTTATTTTCGAATTATTGCGATGCCTTTCCTTCTTATAAGTCTATCACCACTTTATATAGAGAAGTAGGATTCTTTTAGCTTTCCTGTGTATAATTTATCAATGCAAATAGTAGTGACGGGAGTCGCTGGTTTCATAGGTGCGAACTTAGCAGAGTATCTTCTTGAGAAAGGCTATAAGGTGCTGGGCTTGGATAATTTTAATGACTATTATCCCCGTAAAATCAAGGAATTTAATATATCCACCTTTGTAAATCATCCTAACTTCAAACTAATCGAGGCAGATATAACAAATATCGAAAGCCTTGATACCCTTTTTAAGGAAAACGAAATCGACGCTTTGGTTCACTTGGCGGCCTGGGCAGGTGTTACACCTTCAATAAAAAATCCGCATATTTATGCAGAAACAAATTATGTCGGAACGGATAACTTAGCAACAATGTGCGTGAAATATGGAATTAAAAACTTCATTTTTGCATCCACATCCTCGGTTTATGGAAATAATAATCAAGTTCCATTTGTGGAGAGTATGGATACAAGCTATGTAGCTGCTCCATATCCAGCGAGTAAGAAAGCGGGAGAGGTTCTACTATATACATACAGTTTAAATCACGATTTAAATGTAAGTATATTTAGATTTTTTAATCCACTTGGTAAATATCAACGACCAGATACTGCCTTAACTAAGTTAGTTAAATCTGCATTGTATGGTTATGAATTTCCTTTATTCCAAAATACAAAGAATAATACAGCCAGAGATTACACCTATGTAATGGAAATGTGTAAAGCAATCGAAAATGTAATTAACAAGCCACACAAATACGAAATATTCAATTTAGGGAATTCTAAACCAGAAACACTCGCCACTTTAATTGAATTAGTTGAACAGGTCACAGAAAAGAAGATAAAAACAGTAGAAGATCCAAGGCCGGGTCAAATGGAAACAACCTTTGCAAGTATTGAAAAGGCACGTAATATATTGGACTATCAACCAACGCTAACATTAAGAGATATAATAGAGGTGTACTATATTTGGTTCTTGAAACAGCCAGAATGGTACCAACGCGAGAAAATTAATAAATAGTTAAAACAATATATGGACGAAAAAAAATTGTCACCACGCACTGCCCAGAATAATTTAGTTTCAATAGTTATTCCTTGTTACAACGAGGAGAAGAACATCAATCGAACTTTAGATGGGTTGTTAGAAGAAGAGAAAAATTCCCCATACAAGTTCCAAATAATTGCTGTAGATGATGGAAGTAAAGACAATACATGGAATGTAATTGAAGAATATTCGCTAAAGTATTCTAGTATTATTGGAATTAACTTTATGTCCAATTTCGGACAGTCTCAAGCATATCAAGCAGGTTTTGATGTAGCAGAGGGAGATTATATTCTTACATGCTCAGCCGATTTAGAGACACCATTAAAATACATTCACGATATAGTTAAAGCTTTAGATGAAGGATATGATTTTGTAAATACAAATCGTAAAGGACGATGGGGTGGAGAGCGAGCAGCAAAAAGTGGAATGGCAAATAAAATCATTCAAGACATATCAGGTGTCACAGTTGTTGATCGTGGTAGCGGCATGAAGGGTATGATTTCTACAATCGCAAAGGCGTTAACTTTTTATGGTGAAATGCACAGGTTTATTCCTGATTACGCGAGCATTTATGGCGCGAGAATTAAAGAGATAGATACTGAATTTAAAGATAGAGATTTCGGAGTTTCGGCTTATGTAGGAGCGCAACGTACTATTAAAGTGTTACTCGATTTAGTAACGCTTTACTTTATGTTGTATTTTGCACGTAAACCATTCAAGGCTATGCCAGGTAGATTATTTGGAGCAGGTGGAGCTGTTATTGCAATCATTGGTTTTGGCTTAAGTTTTATGTTAGTTCTGGAAAAATTGTTTATGGGAGCAGAATTAGGTGATCGTCCATTATTCACACTTTCTGTATTTATGTTCGTACTTGGAATAATAACAATGATGCTTGGAATGTTGGGTGAATTAATGATGAGAGTGTATTTTGAATCATCTGGCCGAAAGCCATACATGACAAGAAAAATCGTAAAATAAATCTAAATGGATTATAAAAAGTATTTCAAACTTATATTACGGTTTGCGATTAGCGGTGGACTAATTGTTTTTTTAATTTGGAGACAGGATTTTACAGAAATTATCGAAATCCTAGCCAAATATAATCCTGCATATATTGTAATAGGCTTAACAATTTCTTTAACCTCAATTTTTGTAGCATCAAAAAGATGGAAAACGATTCTAAATGTTATTAATCACGACGCTCCTCATAAAAGTCTTTATATCCTTTGCATGAAAGGATATTTTTATAATAATTTTTTACCAACCCAAATGGGCGGCGATTTATACAAATCCGTGGCACTTGGTAGAAGGATTAACGACCAGGCTACTTCGTTATTTAGTGTATTTATCGATAGGTTTGGGGGGCTAGTTATTTTGTTACTTCTTAGTCTATTTGGCATTGCTTCTACGAAAGGTTATTTAGCAGTATTGGTCAGTCTGGCAATCGTATTTGTAGGGCTTTTATTATATTTTCCGGTCCTCAATCTTCTTTCTAAAAAAATCACTTTCTTAGTTAAATTTAAAGAAGCAAGCGAACTATTCATAAAAAACAAAAAAGGTGCAGGTTTGATTTTGCTATATTCCTTAATGGTTCAGATGTTTTCGTTTACCATGGTATATGTTTTATTTATTGGACTTGGAGTAACTTTACCTTTTTGGGCTGTTATTGCTTATATGCCACTTACTTCTCTGGCCCTTTTAATCCCGTCCTTTAATGGATTTGGAACACAAGAATTAGTTTATGCAGGATTATATTCTACCGTTGGTGTTACACCTGAAATTTCAATTGCGGCCTCCCTTCTTGTCCATATTATTAGATTATTAATGAGTTTGATTGGCGGAGTCTTAATATTACTTGGAAAAGAATAACCAAAATATACTATGAAGATACTTAGGATTGTTTATGATTGGCCAGATAAAAACACAATACAAGAAGGATTGGCGCCTGCGCCTTATGAATTATCATTAGCTCAAATTCGATTAGGACACAAGATTGTTGTTTTATGTGGAAATTTAAACGGCAAAAATTTTAAACGGAGCAGATTTAAAACTGAATTAGCGAACGGCCTAATTACTGTTTACAACATGCCTCGTGCTTTGGCAGGTTTTGGGCCATTTTTGACCACTTCTTTAGTTCTTGTTCCTTCATACATATATTTAAAATTTACATTTAAACCAGATATTATTCACAATCACGGACATCTTGGAGTTTGGTTTTTATTATATAAATTTTTATTTGGATGGCTCGATAAAACTCCTGTGGTCGGACATTTTCATATTCTAGCAAAGAGCCGAGAAGTCGCACTTAAAAAGCAGTCTGATAAACTTTCGTTCTTAACCAAATATTGGGAATATCCTATTCATAAATTTAGCGATTTATTAATGTCAGAAGTCTCAGCACACATAATTGCAGTTGGAAATGATTTAGCAAACGATATAAAGCTATTTTATAAAGTAAGAGATAGAAAAATTACTGTTGTTGAATCTGGCGTAGATACGATTCGGTTTAATAATCATGAAGAGAAATATGATTATGGTTTTTCGGAGGATTCTGTAGTAATTGGAAATATTGGGCGACTTAGTAAAAGAAAGAACATAGATAAATTAGTTTCGGCACTTTCTAAATTAGATGAAAAATACAAATTAGTATTATGCGGGACTTGGGATAGACATTATAAAGATTCGGTCCAAAAGTTGGCAGAAAATCTTAAAGTATCGAATAGAATTAAATATTTTAATTCTATATCGTACTTCGAAATCGATCCTTATTTTAGGGCAATTGATATCTTTGTTTTGCCATCCAGTTATGAAGGTTTACCAAAAGTTATACTTGAAGCGCTAAGTAGCGGATCTAAAGTTATCGCAAGCGGATTTACAATATCACACGAAATTTCTGACCTGCATTTTTTGAACGAGATTACGGTGGATGAAATCGCAAACAAAATTAATGAAGTCGATTCCACTCCATCAAATTATCCTGCCTCAAGAAAAATCATCGAGAATTTTTATGGCTGGGATATTAAGGCTGCTCAGATTGACGATATATATAATTCTCTAAAATCATAATATGAGTGAACTAAAATTTCCAAATGGATTTTTGTGGGGTACGGCGACTGCGGCTCATCAAATAGAAGGTAATAATACAAATAATCAGTGGTGGGAATGGGAGCATAATAAAGATTATTCAACGGGAATGGATAAAGTTATGGGGAAAAAAAGAAAATGGCCACTTGAGCCATCGGGCATTGCTTGTGATTCATATAACAGGTATGAAGAAGATTTCGATTTATGTGTGGAAATGAATAATAATGCAGTACGTTTTTCTGTAGAATGGTCGCGTCTAGAACCAACCGAAGGTGTTTATAATCAAGATGAATTTGACCATTACAAAAAAGTTATTGAGGCGGCAAGGAGTCGAGGTCTCAAAGTGTATTTAACTTTGCACCATTTTACGAATCCGGTTTGGTTTGAGAGAATGGGCGCTTTTGCGAACGCAAAAGCGCATGTCTACTTCTCTCGTTTTGCAAAAAAATGTGCAGACCAATTCGGGGACTCTGTTGATGCATATCTTACAATTAATGAACCGCAAGTTTATACAATGCAGTCCTATTTAACTGGCGAGTGGCCTCCTCAAAAGATAAATCCAATCTACTCAATTATCGTCCAACTCAATTTACTTTATTGTCATCGTAAAGCATTCGATGCAATTAAATCAGTTAACAAAAATCTAAAGGTAGGGTTAGTTAAACATATTGTATGGTACGAATCTTTTTCTCCTTGGTATAAGATTTGGGATCATATTCTCGTAAAAGTTCTATATTGGCTTAATTGTGATATGTATTTGTGGCCAATAAAGAACAAATTGGATTTAATAGGACTCAATCATTATTTCACTAGCAGATTTAAGGATCTAAAATCCGACAATGCAAATGATCTAGTTAGTGATTTAGGATGGTGGTTATACGCACCAGGTTTAGAAAATATTTTGATCCATTTACGAAAATATAATGTCCCAATCTACGTTACCGAAAACGGACTTGCCGATAAAGACGATATTAATCGAAAATGGTTTCTAAAAGAAATGCTAACCGCGTGTCACAATGCCATTTCAAAAGGTGTTGATTTAAAAGGATATTTCTACTGGTCCCTACTCGATAATTACGAATGGCATCAGGGCTATTGGCCACGCTTTGGAATTATAAATATTGATCGAGAGAATGATTTAAAAAGAATCCCTCAGCCATCAGCAAAATATTACGCAGAGATTGCAAAGAACAATAGCGTGGTGTAATCAGGGGCGTTACCTTTTTGTAAAAAGCTTCTTTATTTCCTTAAGTCGTGCAGGTCTTGCCGATTGTATCTCAATAATTAATTTCAGTAGGCTAATATAATCACCATATAAATTTTCTGCGGTCCGATTATCATCTAAAGAGGATCGTAGGACTTTCGTTTCTGGTAACCAGCTTAATTCCCCACTATATGTAGGCAACATTGATTCGAGTGCCCATCGATCAGCTTTTACATTAACGTCATATGCTTTTTGGTCTCTACACATCATGAAGGAGTGAGAGCCGTCAACCTCGATTTCCATTATTACGCCATTTACCAATAAAATATAAAATATATTGGCGGATTTAGCTGTAATATCTTGAAGTGATACACCTAGGGGAATATTTAGGAGTCTTCTATTGTCATCCTCAGCCATTTTCAGGACTCCATACTCTCCACTAACAGCTAATCCTTTCATCATACCTAAGTGAGAGGTTGGTGTAGTAACAGTTAATGATCTTCCAACACAGGGGTCAACATAAGTAGCGTCCCAAACTGCGGTTAAAGCGGCATAATTAATTTGCCTCCAGCAATTTAATGGTGCATAAAATTGTTGCAAGAATTGGGATTTAGCGGCCTCAATCATTGAAGGGGTAGCGCATGTTTCGGTTGTTCCTCGAAGCGGATTTGTTAGTTCAGCAAGTTCATCCAGATCTTCTGGTTCAAGATCAGGGTCAAGGTCAGGGTTAGGTTCATTCGTACTAGGTATATCAGATCTTAGATCCTCAAATTCTTCTCCAGGTAAGTGTGCTGGTGTAGTCATAGTATTCTATAGAGCAGAAAAAATAAATTAGGGGAATTCTAGCATTACTCCACATATATGCAAATCTGTTAATCTAGTAATATACATATGTTTAATTTTCTGTCGCATAAAAGGTCACTTAAATCAGAGGGAAAAACTCTGGTGGATCTGTTAGAAAAACTTTGGTCCTTAAAACTCTTTCGTATCATATTAGTAGTTATCGCGGTAGTAATCGTGTTACCATTTATCCTTTTTTACATATATAGGCCAATAATTAGACCTGATATTTCTTATGGAATCACCTTTAGTAATAAGTATGCTTCGCAACTTGGATTAGATTGGAAGGATGCCTACATCAAAATACTAGATGATTTAGGAGTTAGAAATTTTAGACTCGTTGCTTACTGGGATGAGATAGAGACTGAAAAAGGAGTCTATGATTATTCGAATCTAGATTGGCAAGTTCAAGAAGCACAAAAACGAAACGCTAAAATCATATTGTCTTTTGGAAGGAAAGTTCCAAGGTGGCCTGAATGTTTTGAACCTACATGGTGGAACGATATAAAAGAAGAAGATGTAAGGGATTATCATTTATTCCGTTTTATAGAAACGACCACAGAAAGATATAAGAGCTTTGATTCTATTGAAATGTGGCAGGTCGAAAATGAGCCGTTCTTCCCATTTGGAACGTGCCAATACCCAATTAGATCTAATACTTTAGATAAAGAAGTTGAAATTGTTAGATCAATAGATTCAAGGCCAATTGTTATTCAAGATAGTG
>JAUPVU010000056.1 GCA_030916925.1 Patescibacteria group bacterium | reverse complement strand
ACATTTTACGATTTAGGCTATAATCTACGTCCAACGGAGATCAACGGGTTTATCGGAAACACCCAAATACCCTATCTCGAAGAGATTATAAATACAAGAAAAGACACGTTCTTAGAAATTGCAGAAAAAATATATTCACAGACTGATCGATTCTACCCAATAAGATATGATCACATAGATTTTGTATCTAATTTTGCATTTCCAATAGTATGCAAGACAAAAAAGATTCGTGATGAGTTAGTAGAAAAATGCGACGGCATACTAGAATTAAGGCCAATAGTCGGAGGAGACATGACCAAACAACCATTTTTCGGAAAATACGAGAAAGACAGAATTTTAGTCGACTCTAATGCGGGCTTAATCCATAATCAAGGCCTATACTTTGGTAACAACCCGGAACTTTCTCAAAAAGAAAAGCGTGCAATCGTTGATATTTTTACTAATTTTTAAATAAGGACATTAATTTGAAGATCGGTATTGTCATAGATAGGCTCAATGTTGGTGGCGTAGAAAAGATCGCTATTGAGCAGGTTAGAGCCTTAAGGGAAATCAATCAAGACGCATATTTGGTCGTTCTCCGCGAAAAAGCAGTTGTTGAGAATGCGTTTGCTGATCTGCTGGAGGGTATACCGATTGTGTATCTAGACAGTAGACTTCCCAAAATTTTTCGTTTTTCATTTCAATTTCCAATATTTCATTTCTTCTCATTATTTCATTTAACGTATCCACTATTTATCCCATTCGTGGTTAAGAAGAATGAATTTGACTATTTTATTGTCCATGGAACATATACTAGTATTACTGCAGTAACTTTAAAAAAAATAAAACAAATCGGGTTCTCGGCTTTTATTTGGGATCCGGCGTCATACATATTGGATCGAGTGTATAGTTCAACAACCTCGAAACCTTTATTTTGGTTAATGAAAAAAACTGCATATATTTTTGACAAATTTTTGATAAACAATATGGACAATGTTTTGGTCGGCGGAGCAGCCCACAATAAGTTTATAAAGAAAATGAACCCTCAAAAGAATATTAAAATAATATACCCTTCCGTTCATCCAATAAACAAGCCCACAAAAAAAGAAAACTATGTACAAATGGCAACCGCTTGGAAAAGGGGTAAAAACCCGGAATACATAGTAGAATTAGCAAAAACAATACCTAATATTCATATTAAGATGGTCGGTAAGTGGCTTGACCCAGAATACCAAAAGGAATTTTTAGCATTGCTAAATGAAAACGGTTTGGATAAACAAGTTGAAGTTGTTGGAGAAGTAAGCGAAAAACAACTATCTCAATCATTCTCGAGAGCTTTAGTTGTCTTGCAGACAAATGATGACAGAGGTTTTGGTATGCCTGCGCTTGAAGCTGCAGGACATGCAACTACATTTATAATCCCGCAGGGTCAAGGAGTTTGTGAACTTTTCATGAACGGCAAAGACGGTTTTTATACCAAAGAAAAAGAGACCAAGGAAATTGCAAGAATACTTGGCATTCTCCATAATGATCCTAAACGTGCAGTTGACATGGGGATTAGTGCTTGGGAGAAAGTCATGAAAGAATATTCTTGGCAGAAACATGCTCAGAAGCTTCTGAATCTTGCTAATAGTATGACGAAAATTAAAAGATAAACACGTAGTAAGATATTACCTTCGAACTGTATTAGCAAAACCATAAAATCCCACCACGAGTCCAAAAGCTGCCACGATATTTAAGCTTCTAAGCAGTTCAATCGATGTAGCGCCTGAGCCGAGCATGCTCGTAACAGTGATAGTTCCAAGCGCAAGAAGTAGGGGTGTTAATATCGCCCAGTAACTCTTTATTACTATGAAGTAGAGCGTGATTGTGGTTATCATGAGAAAAATAAACTTATATAAAATTGCTAGAATGGCGAATTCTTTGAGGTTCGTATTCATAGCATAGCTATCGCCAAGGAGTATTTGAGTAATCTGATTACCGAAAACATACATCGCGAATATGGACACACCACTTATAGCTACAAAGAGTGCAGTAATACGAAATAAAAGATTTGTATTATGCTTTGGATTGTAAATATCAATATTTGATAGAAATGGCCATACAAATAACATTCCACCAAAAAAGACAATACGGCTAATTACGTAAATATCTGTATAAATCTTTGCATCTATTCCACGACTGTTAATTAGTAGCAAATCTAGAATCAGCAGTATATTCATAATAAGAACTGCGATTGATGACAGGGCTGTATAGCCGATTAGCTTACGAATGTCTTTAGATTTGTAGATATCAAGTTTATGCACGAATATCGAGCTTAACTTAGGAAGGTTTTCTTTTTTGTACGCCCAATAAGTGAGTATGATTGCAATAAATGCACCCATTGCCATAGCGTATAGCGTAGCCACACCACTTTTAGTTAGTATCGCCGTACTTGCGCTAAGGAGTAGCTGTAGTCCTGCAGAAAAAACTAGTACTAAACCAAGTTTAATTAATTTTTGTTTTCCATTTAGATAGCCAGAAATAACAGACATCGCAATGGAAAGAATTAGCATTCCGCAAATTGGAAGCAGAAGCGAAGGATCAATATTTAGACTATTAAAATAGAGTGGGGACGTAACGAGGAATGCCAACAGGACAAAGATAAAAAGATGAATAAGAACAGTTTGTAGCTTCTCAATGACATCTCTTGATTCGTTTTCATTCTTTTGTTTCG
>JAUPVU010000055.1 GCA_030916925.1 Patescibacteria group bacterium | reverse complement strand
TGCCATTCTAGACGCCCCGGAAAATGATTTTGCCATTCTAGAGCCTGAATTCTGCCATTCTAGACGCCCCGGAAAATGATTTTGCCATTCTAGAGCCTGAATTCTGCCATTCTAGACGCCCAAGTGTGTGAAATTTCAAAACTTCAATAACGAAGCTTCACTTCTCTAGAATGGTGATTGAATATTTTCATTCAAATATATCAGCAATTTAAGAATTTGAATTCTAATTGGTTGAAAAGCCTTTTTTACTAGTCTTAATCGCATATTTCAATTATCCTCAAGTTCAAATCAAAAGAATTAATATGAAAGAATATAAAAATGTATTTCAGTTTATTAAATTATTTTAATTAAATCAATTAATAAATGAAAACACAGACAACATTTTTTTGCAAAAAGTTATTTAAGTTTGCAAGTTTTTATTGACTGTCACTAGAAAAAATGGACCCTTTAGTAATAATAAAAGAATTTTTCTTAGGGCTTCTGAAATTAATTATTCCGGCATCTCTGAGCTCCTCCATCATTTCCATTTTCCTCTCATTATTAGGCCTGCTAGAAGAGCTCATCGAAACAATAAGTTCATTCAATGAAATGCTACCGTTATCAGGCAACGACTGGATTTTCGAAAACATATTCAATACAGTTTTTCGAGAGTTGATATAGTTTTCAGTCAAATTCAAAAATATCTGACAAATACTTTCAATTTCACTATCACTTTCATCTTCTTGATTCACCAGAATTTCCGCATTTTGCACTGGGCCGATAGATATCGGGTCAAAAAGTTCTGTTTCTGTAGAACCAACGCTTGGCTCGGAAGGAACGCTAATTTCTAAAAAAATAAAAAACAGAAGATAATATTTTATGAATACCTTGACCTGAGTTAATTTCTAAGACTTGTGAAGGACCTTCGTGATCGTTATAGTCAAATGTATCAAAGTCAAGTGTGATACGACTATCGACACTATCTTCGGAACCGGAATCATCAAAAAGAGACGGCTGAAAGACTGTCTGAGGGCTCGGTGAAACTACTTGGTGTTGATGATCGTTTCCGACATTTCGACGAGACCTGAAAGCATTATATTCGAACCTTGGAAGTTCGTCTGTATATTGCTCAGAAACTGACCACCTTTGAGTTATTAGGTCATAAATCACCTTTTTTTCTCTAACCAAGCTGGTCCATTTATTACCCAGGCTCCTGGCAGTCCTTTCCCGACCAAATTCAAGATTACGGTCCTGCAAAATTTGCTTCCATCTTTTGGCACCGTATCGAGTCACCCCCTGGAAAAGTGATTCTAATTCTTTTCTGAGCCATCTCTGCACAATGGCGGATTCATTCCGGATTTCCAACATTCTTTCGCGGCGTTGTCTCGCGATTTCTTCTTCAGATGGTGTATGGAGAATTCGCGGGATATCTACTACCATGGTACGCCTCTCCGTGTCCGTAACGTCTTCTAAATTTAATTTAATATGACGACTTGGACATGCATTATAACGGTCCTCTCCGGCGTAATGGATATGTTCAATACCCAAATTTCGAATGGCTTGAACCAAATGCATTTGAAGATAATGTATATTAATTGAATTAGACTTGTGATTCAACCATTCATTTGCGAGTTTCATGTAATACTTTTGTTTCCAGGAACCGTTGATGCTAAAACTTTCAAAATTAAATATGGAACCAACGGCTGATCTGAAAGAAACTGCTTGTTGAAGGCTTAATATCACGTCCCGATTCAATGATTCCAATTTCCAACGAGGTCCAGATTCGGCTATAAAGGCGTTTGAATTTAATTCTTGGAAATAAATTTTCCAGAGAATTTCGGACTTTTGATCATCAAGTAAATTCTCATCGTAAAATTGAATTATTAATCCAATTGGCGGGAACTGGAAAACTGGAGTCCTTAAAATTTTTCCAAATATTGTGTTGAGAATTTCATCTGTTCCTGAAATTTTTAACACATTATCTGTAAAGAATTCGTTACCAAAACGAGGCCGATCCAAAGTCCGAATATATTTCATCAGTTCCAAAGAGCGAGATCCAACCACCGATTTATTCCAAACCAGTTTTCCAGCGTAACTATAAGTTAAACCGGAAAAAAGGGTCGCTGTGAGGAGAGATTCTAGAATGGAAATTGTTGTCACACCATTAAGAATATCTGGGGTCTGGAATTCGTTTCTTGCCAACCGGTTTATCAAGGAAAGAATATTTGCTGACATTTGCTTGTATAGCATGGCGACGTAAAAGTGCGCAAGTCTGCAAATCGAATGGGTCTCGAAAACCATTGTCAATCGTTTTATATTATCTATGGAAAAAAAGGTATCAAGAGCCTGCGCCAAACTAAAAAGATCCGCCAATTGGACTCTGAATTCAGATCGAACTCCACCTGTCATTAATTCTGCTGATCGAATACGATTAATTACTTCTAAAATATAATCGTCCATTTCTTTGTAGCAGTTCTTAAATTCCAAAAGTGTTTCTTTTCCAGATTTCGATTTTACAACCGATACAGCTAACCTCCTCGAAAAGTTCTTAAAGACAGCAGCAGTATTACCTTTACCACTTATCAAGTCGAAATGAGTTGAATAACAATTTGTTTTAAACAATTTTCCAGATGCACTGTAACCATGAACATCAGCAAGAGAATGTGCGAAGAGATTCGGATACAAATTACCATTCAGAGATAATTCCTGCATCAGGTCATTGCCTTTCCAAAAAATAGTCAACTAAAAAATCATAAAAATAAATAAATATTTAGAGTTACTTTGCTAAACGTATTTATATCCGAAGCCGTTACGCTGACGCAGAAATCAACATATACCTTCTCCTTGTCCAACTTTTCCATTTTAAAAGCTAAGCTGAAATCTTTAATAAAATATAGAGTTCTAGATATGTTTTCAGATCTTGTGACTGATTTCGTATCAATATTTTTAAAATAAATTGAAAGACAGGTTCTAATATTCCTTTGCTCAAATTCGAATTCAAGCTTTTTCAAAAAATGCTTAGTGTAACAAATTGAAAGACGAAGCGAATATCGTTCTGAATGATTCCTGGCATATGTAGAAGTCGTAGCTCTTCTCGTTGAAATATGGCCATCTACGATATCGGTCGAAGAGCATGTCATCCAATGTTCTTGATCCCTTTCACAAGGTAAAGATCTTGCATATTGTGAACTACAAGAAATAACATCCTCGATGACGGTTCGAGGATGCTCCATCATCGAATTCATAACGACATAAATTTCGATAGGACCTAGTGAAAGTTCTAAGAATCCTAGTTTGAACGCCTGCACCGAATTTGAATTATCAGCTGGCAGTAAATACGCCACATTCTTCAAGGTTCTATCATTGGCAGCGATTGGATTAATGAAAAAATTTGCGGGACTATTTAACGATTCAATAAAATCTTTTGGATCTAAAAGCCCGAAAAACCCATCTATATCATAGGTTTTTCTGTATGTCAAATGATGACCTTGATATTGGCTTTCGTTCAATTTAAGTCTTTCATTCGACGTATATGCATCCAAGCTGATATTATTATGGTCCGAATTAAGAAAAAATCGTGAGAAAAGCTCGTCTATAGTAATTTCCGGATTGTCCAGAGGAACATCTTCTCGCTCCGCAATTTCTCCTTCAGGGGGAGCACCAATTTCATTGTCTTCAATAGTTGTGCCATTAATGATATCATCAACAACGGATATCAGCCTATTAATATAAGGTATTCTATTTGAAGCATTGGGTTCGATAATTCTATCTACTTCATAGATATGAATTGGATGTTCTTCAGCATTTATTTCTTCGCTGACTTGACCCTCATGAAACACATAATTTGGTGTAGTGACTACACATACGATTGTCGATCGGAATACATTTCCGCTGGGATGAACTATAAAAGCATTAGTGCTTTTATGTAACGAATTGAAACAAAAGTCTTCACAAATGACGATAACCCGACACGTGTATTGTTCAGATATGGCTCCTATCTTTGCTAAGCACGACACAGCTCGAATTTCAGTATTGCGGGAAAGATTATTACCAAATTCTTTTACAGCAAATGCAAAGAAGGCATTGGTTCTGACATGTGCTTCAAATGTCGATCTTATAGCATTGGCGTCAACATTTAGTAGAGATGCAAAAGTAACCAAAAAACTTTCAGAAGAATCATTTCTATTGTCAGAATGTCTGGGTATTATTGCGTTGAACTTTGCTAAAAGTGATTTGATCTCAAAATTTCTGCAATGTTCACAATGATTTAAGGCGTTGGTTGTTGCAGTCATGAATGATTTTGAAAGCCTGGGTATCTTGTCGACTACTTTAAATTTTTATTTCCCACGTGGCCATAGTTACCCATATGGCTATCCACATGGCTGGCTGCTCATTTTTTCTTAAGTATAAAATGCGATCATTTCCCCGTTTCGAGTAAGTATATTTTCCCAAACTCTAATGGTGGGATCCGGAACAACACAAAAAATGTATTGTAGTGCTACTGAAGATATGAATTAAATTATCGGGTTAAACCGACATTATGAGACTAGAAAACACTGAGTCAGAATTAAGAAGGACCGGGAGCTTGGATTTAACGGGAGGCGGGATGAAGTTGCGATCAAGGATAGTTTACGACTTCTTTTTGATAATTTGGAGGAATGGTACGGTTTTTTTGTTCCGGCGAGGTTGGACGATGACCAGAAAAGGGAATTTATACCTTTAGAATTCCAGCACGTTATTGACAATCCTATTCAGGAACCTTCTCATACGGTTCGCCCTATTAATTCATGTCTAGATTTTGACGATATCTTGTTTAGATTCGCTCCCGACACCACTAGATTTGAGGAAATATTCGCACTTGTACCTGATGCCCTGCCGGTTCATCCTGCGCGCAAATGTCTGACATGGAATCAAATATGTTCCAAGTCCTTTAGGGCAAGATATAAACTCAATGAGGTGAAAAAAGCAGATTTGCTCAAATCGCTCATTGAGAACAGATATCTGGAACAAAAGATTGTAGGTATTCGGAAATTTGTCTATCGCAGCCCCCAAAGTCCAGCTCATTCTGAGAGTGATAGTTAAAAAATATTTAAAAGGAAGGGATAAGGTCATTGAAGGAATCAGACAATCCTTATAAGGGTTTAAAGATTAATAACCATAATTTTCATTTAAACTGTCCTCGAAAGAAAGACAAAGGCTTTAAGTAAAATAAAATATTCTTTATTAATTAGTAATTTCTAATAGTTTCCAATAAAGCAAGATTCTATCAAAAAAGTGTCCGCCTCGAAAAATGAAGAAGCCGATTATTATGAATTATTTTAAGAGGCATAAAAAGGATTTAAGGCACTTTCACTGTCTGTAGTGATTCCCCCTGATTTATAAAGACTGTAGGCTAATTTAGGGATTAAAACTGTTTTATTTTATTTCATGCTGATAACCAGCTACTAGCTGGAGCGGCTAAATCTCTGCTCGAAAGTCTTTGACTATGAAAAATGCACAAGTCTGACGATAAATGATTGTAAGTTTAATTATACCAGTATTTTATCGAACAAAAGTTTGAGCTAGACCTTTGAAAAAGACTCTCGGATTGACTGAAACTCATAAATTTATATATTGTACATGGACATAAATAAATCCAGAAGCAGTGCATAGCGTCGATCTAGGTGTTAAATAATTCTTAGTTCTAATTGAAAAAGTATTGAAAAAGATTAAAACATAAAAATGAAAATACTTTGAGACATTGGCAGACTGAGAACAACCTGATGACAAAAGCTGTACGGAAATGAACATCCCCGGATGACATTGAGAGCATTTTAAGTAGCAAGAGGTCCATTCTTTCTTATGACTTTATCATTTTGCACCATTTGAAAATTAAATGAACTATTTTTATTGAATTTATTGTTACTTGATTTTTATTTTTTAATAGCAGCTTTAAAGTGCAACTGTAAGGATTGTCCAGTTCAATGGTCTTAATTTATTGAGGCTTTGGCTGTGATGGTATGGGAGCTTTTTTGATTGAT
>JAUPVU010000054.1 GCA_030916925.1 Patescibacteria group bacterium | reverse complement strand
TTGACCTTAGTAATCAAGTTGTAGAGTTGTTTCCTGAATTTAAGGAAGCTAGAGATTATTTGAGTGAAATTGCCAAGCAGGATTTGGCAAAATGGCGAGAGGAGCATGCTAATCTACAAAAACAAAATTCGTAGAATTAGGTAGAAATGAGTGTTTGAAATTTATACGTGGTGCCAATGGTGTTTGGTCTTGGTTGCGATTATTATTTGTCTGTTAGTTCAATTAATTGAGTTAACTCTATGAAAATTACTTTACGACAGCTGTTTCTAGTGATTCCCGCTATATTAATACCGATAATAATTTTGGTTTTGGTTACATCCCATATTCCATATCTTTGGCTAATGACGCGGGATATTCCAACTTACCAAGGTTCATCCTTATATAAAACCGAATATTTCGGGGTTGGGTCATTTAGTAATCCCGGTCCTAATCCAATTTTATCTTATTGTTACAAGCTATCTGATGAGAATGAGAGAAAACGTTTAGTCGAGATTTGTAGGGATGAAGCGAAAGAGAGTTTGAGGGAGGAGATAGAAATTCTCAATAAAGCCATCCAACATCCGCTTGCAATACCTTATACATTAGAAACGGCCAAAGGCACATGGATCGACTATTATAAGAAAATGTTAGAAGAAGATAATTTTGGAGATTGTGCTTCAAACAAATTTCATAAAAAAGCGCTGGCCTTTTATAAGAATTGGCTAGTAAGTAAGGGCTTTAATCAAATCCCTGAGTATGATGTGGAGTACGCAAACGAAAAAGCCGAGGCAAGAATAATTGGATACGCTGCTAGTGAAAGTTATTGTATACATTTTAAGGCAAAGAAGTTCACAGTTTTCGAGTAGGCTAGAGCATTGGTTATTAATTCGTGTTTGTAAGGGCGATACTATGATCATTACTCCACAACAATCATACATAAATTAATGTGTATCAGTACTTTAGATTTAGTACAAATGGTGATTGCCCTTTAAATGCAGTTACGCCTTCAAGGTGCGAAAAAAAACTCATAATAGAGTCATCGCTTATGGAGTCTCCAGATAAATCTTCATTCCTCATACCAAGTACTACAACATGATCGATTCCTAATCTTTCATAACTCGGCTTCAGCTCATTTGCTTTTTCTCCTTTGTTATACCTAACGGTATCTTTTCCAGTTGTGACATCAATACCGAATTTGTCGTCAGCGACCTCGATTATTGCGTCTAAACCGAGTAGACGATCCAGCAGGACTACTCTGGGTAACAAACCTAAAGACAGTCCTTCTTTTACAAGCCTACTTTC
This sequence comes from Patescibacteria group bacterium, assembly GCA_030916925.1. Classification (GTDB taxonomy): domain Bacteria; phylum Patescibacteriota; class WWE3; order 2-01-FULL-39-13; family 2-01-FULL-39-13; genus JAUPVU01. Next base: position 2,693 of record JAUPVU010000054.1, on the reverse strand, counting down.
TACCAAGTAGAGTCTTTCGGGATTATTTTCCCTTACTATATCTATAATTTGATTGTTAGTTGCCTCGACATCTGAGGTTTCAACTCCGAGAATCTCTGCTTGTTCTATCATATTTCTGAGCTTTTGTTCGGCTAAAGAGGATTCGTAAGTGGTAAAATTCGGTGTCACCTTCAAGCTTGAAATCGATTCATTTGCCATAAAATTTATAATAACATCTGGTCTTTAAACTTGATTTAGTAAAATGGTCGGGATGAGAGGACTTGAACCTCTGACCTCAGCTATCCGAAAGCTGCGCGCTAGCCAACTGCGCTACACCCCGTATTATACCCCCAATTATAAACCCTTTGTACAATTAATAGGATAAAAAAGTTCCTAGAAATAGACTTTTCATCTGTTATACTTTCAATATGAATTCGGAGAAATTAATAGTAGCATTCATTGGTTTAGTTACTTTAGGTATTTTTAGCTTTATTGCTTACACCTCTTTTAAAACCCCAGTTTTGTCAGATTTGACTCTGGAACAAGTCATTGGTTCACAACCTCATACATTAGGAGCTAACGTAAATGAAGCAAAACTAGTACTAGTGGAGTTTAGTGATTTTGAATGTCCTTACTGTGCTCAAGTAGAACCTGTTCTAGTAAACCTTGTTGAAACAACGCCAGAAATGGCATTAGTGTATAGGCATTTCCCGATTCCTGGTCATAGATACGCACAATTAGCAGCTAGAGCTAGTGAAGCAGCTGCAAATCAAGGTAAATTTTGGGAAATGGTCTCAGAATTATTTAAAATTTCACCAGATTTAACCGAAGAAAATATTAAAATGCTTGCGAAGGATTTAGGACTTAATGAGGAACAGTTTGCTAATGATCTTAATAGCCAAGAAACGACAGATAAAGTAGTTGAGGATTCAAATATGTCTAAAACATTAAATCTAAACGGGACGCCTTCTTTTTACGTTGTACAAGATGGAAAATTTGAGAAGCTTGATATTACAAGCATAAATTCAATTGAAGATGAGGTTCGTAGAAGATTGGGGTTATCTGAACCACAGTCTCAACCAGATTCTACTTCTGAAACAGGAGTAGAATTAGAGCCTGTTTCAGAACCAGAAACACAAATAGAAATTGAATCGGTGCCAGTTACTGAATAAGTTTAGTCATCTAAACCCTAAACGCACTTGGGCATATATCATTTAAAGGACAATTAGTGCAGTCTGGCTTTTTTGCCTTGCATATATATCTTCCAAGTAAAACCGTCGCTGCGGAGAAAAATATCCATTCTTTTTTATCTATTATATTCATTAGTTCTACCTCGATTTTTTCGGCATCCTTTTTATCTGCATGTTTAGTTAAGCCTAATCTTAATGCAACTCTAGAGACATGGGTGTCCACTACAATACCTTCTGTAATCCCGTATATAACATGGAGAATTACGTTCGCGCTTTTTCTTCCTAGTCCAGGGACTTTTACCAATTCTTCTATAGTTCTTGGCATTTCTCCGTTATGATGTTGGATAAGATACTGGCATGCTTTAATAAGTCGGTCGACTTTGCTGTTATAAAAATTAATTGTAGAAACATACTTAGATAAGGTTTCGGCTTCTTCGTTAGCAAAATCTTGTGCAGTTTTATAATGTTTGAAAAATTCAACAGTTGCCTTATTTACGCCTTTATCAGTAGCTTGGGCACTTAAGATTACGGATACCATAAATTGTATGGGATTCTCCCAGTTTTCTAGTTCTGTTTTTGGATTTGAATAGTAATTGTGAAGTCTCGTGGTTATTTCCATGAAGTTCATATGCGTTAAGGTTATCATTTCAAGGTGTTGTTTAGCTATGCTATTCTTATTATATGAATACCCTACTGCCCCATAAGGTCTGTTTTTTCGAGGTTAAAGATTGGGAAAAATCCTTAATAAACGATAACTTTAAAAAAGATGTGATGCTGTGTGAAGAAACATTAACCATAGATAACCATGTGGAATTTAAAGATGCTACCGTTATTTCGGTTTTTATTAGTTCGGTATTGAATGAAGAATTATTATCAAAATTTCCTAATTTAAAAGTTATTGCGACCAGATCTACTGGTTATGATCATGTTGATCTTAAATATTGCCAAAGCAAAGGGATAACGGTCTGTAATGTCCCAAGTTATGGCGAAAACACTGTTGCTGAGCATGCTATGGCCTTGTTATTGGCGTTGGCAAAGAGAATCCCTGAGTCGATGGATCGCGTAAAACAAGGCAACTTTTTGCCAGATGGCCTCACTGGAATTGATCTAAAAGACAGGGTTCTTGGCGTAATTGGTACTGGTCACATCGGAGTGAATATGATTCAAATGGCAAATGGTTTTAAGATGAAAGTAATCGCTTACGACGCTTTTCCTAAGCCAGCCCTTGAGTCTGAGCTTAATTTTAGCTACGTGGATTTTAACTATTTATTAAAGAAGAGTGATGCTATTTCGATTCATGTTCCATATAGTGAAAAAACCCATCATTTAATCAATCGAGACAACGTTAAAGACCTTAAAGATAAAGTAATTATTATAAATACATCTAGAGGAGGAATCATTGAAACTGATGCCCTTTACGACGGTCTACGATCTGGAAAAATAGGAGGAGCCGGTCTAGATGTTGTTGAACAAGAGCAGTTTATTAAAGAAGAATTAGAACTCTTACATACTGATCAGCATGGT
>JAUPVU010000053.1 GCA_030916925.1 Patescibacteria group bacterium | reverse complement strand
AGCTGCTCCACCAAAGCCTCCATCTGAAGAATACGACCATGAAAACGGCCCATAATTGCCTCCTGCGCCTCCAAATGGATTACCACCGCTATATCCTGGCTGTTCGTTTGGAGCTGTCCCAAATTGGTCATAATGTGACTTTTTGGTCTTATCTCCAAGTATTTGGTAAGCCTCGTTTATTTCTTTGAATTTGGTTTCGGCATCCGGTTTGTCTTTAGCAACATCCGGATGCCATTCGCGTGCTTTCTTTCTATATGCAGACTTTATTTCCGCTTCAGAAGCAGATTTATCAACACCTAGTACTGCATAGTAATCCTTAGCCATTTAGTTTATTCCACTTCTCCTTCAACAGCCTCGTCTTTATTATCTTTTGGCTTATCGCCATCAGGAGAATCCTGAGTTCCAGGTTGAGTTTGATCACCTGTTTCTGGACCTGCAGCATCCGCTGACTTATTGTCTGTCGATGCGTAAAGAATACTTCCAAGTTCCATTAATAACTTATTAACTTCTTCGGTTTTTGCAGTAATGACTGCATCATCAGATGAGGTTTTAATTAAGTCTTTTAATTCACTTAGATGTTTCTCCAACTCTTCTTTTTTGTCAGCTGGCAATTTATCGCCATTCTCCCTAACTGATTTCTCAGCAGAGTAAACTACGTTTTCAGCGGTATTCTTTGCTTCAACAGCTTTTTTACGTTTTTCATCCTCCGCTTTATGAGTTTCAGCTTCTTTAACCATTCGATCGACTTCTGCGTCAGATAAACCTGTACTGCCTTGAATAGTTATTTTTTGTTCTTTATTTGTTGCTTTATCTTTAGCAGTAACATGCAAAATTCCGTTTGCATCGATATCGAATTTAACTTCAATTTGAGGAACACCTCTTGGTGCAGGTGGTATTCCATCTAAGATAAATGTTCCAAGCGATTTATTGTCGCTAGCCATTTCTCTTTCTCCTTGAAGAACATTAATTTGTACGCTGGTTTGGCTATCAGCAGCTGTACTATAAACTTGTGACGCACTTGTTGGAATAGTTGTATTACGTTTTATAACAGGTGTACTAACTCCTCCTAGTGTTTCAATTCCTAGAGATAGGGGAGTAACATCCAATAAAACAACATCCTTAACATCACCCGTTAAAACTCCACCTTGAATTGCAGCACCAATAGCTACAACCTCATCAGGATTAACTCCTTGGTGTGGTTCTTTTCCAAAGAACTCTTTAACCGTTGAAATGATTTTTGGCGTTCTTGTCATTCCTCCAACTAATACAATTTCTTGTATCTGTTCTTTACTAAAACCAGAATCCTTAATAGCTTGTTTTAGTGGTTCCAACGTTTGACCGATAAGATCACTAACTAACTGTTCATATTTTGAACGAGTTAACGAAATATCCATATGTTTTGGACCACTCTGATCAGCTGTTATAAATGGAATACTGATTTGAGTTGATTCCACACTACTAAGTTCAATTTTTGCTTTTTCTGCGGCGTCCTTTAACCTTTGCATAGCTTGCTTATCACCGGTTAAATCAACACCATTCTCTTTTTTGAACTCTTGAATTAACCATTCGATAACTTTTTTATCAAAGTCATCTCCGCCAAGTAACGTATTTCCGTTTGTGGCTTTGACTTCAAATACTCCATCACCAATTTCTAAAACAGATATATCAAAAGTACCTCCACCTAGATCATAAACAGCGATTATCTCGTTATTCTTCTTATCTAGACCATAGGCTAGGGAAGCGGCAGTTGGCTCGTTTATAATTCTCTCCACCTCCAAACCAGCAATTTTACCGGCTTCTTTTGTAGCATTACGTTGTGCATCATTAAAATACGCAGGTACTGTAATGACTGCTTTTGTAACGGTTTCACCTAAAAATCTTTCGGCATCTGCTTTTAATTTTCTTAAAACATGTGCTGAAATTTCTTGTGGTGTGTATTCCTTACCATCAATTTCAACAACAGCCATACCGCTAGCATTAGATTTTATATTGTATGGGACTTCTGCTTTAATTTTTTGAACTTCTTCATCAGAAAACTTTCTACCCATAATACTTTTTACAGAATAGATTGTATTTTTAGGATTAATAACTGCCTGTCTCTTTGCAGCCGCTCCTACAGTCATTTCTGAATTAGATATTGTTACTACAGATGGAGTTGTTCTATTTCCTTCTGCGTTTTCTATGATCTTGGATTTACCGCCTTCCATTATGGACATGGCGCTGTTCGTAGTTCCGAGATCGATTCCTATAATTTTGCTCATTTTATTTCTCCTTTTTAAAAATATTTAATTATTTACTTTTGTTACCTACTGCAACTATTGCTATTTGTATAACCTTCGAATTTAAAATGTATCCCTTACGATATATTTTCATAATTTTTCCTTCTTCACCTTCAACCGATTCAATTGCTTCATGTAAATTAGGATCAAATTGAGTTTTTTCTATATCAATCATAATTTCTGCTAATCCGTAGGACTCTAAAGTTTTAATGAAATTATCTTTAACTTTATTTAATCCGTTATCATTAAGATGCTCTGCGGCTTTTTCTAAGTCTTGCAAAACACTTAACAACTTTTTAATTAGTTCTTCATTTGCATATTCGATAAATCGTCTGCGGTCTTCTTCTGTTCGTTTTTCCAAATTTTGATAGTCAGCTAACGATCTTTTATATTTATTTTCGAGCTCATTTATTTGCTCAGTTAACTTATCTATTTGTTTTTCGTTTTCTTTATGTGACATATGATTATAAATTTTGGCCCACTTCTGATAACAGAGTCTTCATATAACGAAGAATTGGTAAATTTTTTTCGTAATTAGATCTA
>JAUPVU010000052.1 GCA_030916925.1 Patescibacteria group bacterium | reverse complement strand
CCAGCTCGATCAGTAAATTTCTTAAAACCAGTTTTTTCTAAAGCTGTATCCACTTTTAACAAATCAATAATTTTTTCTACCAATTGGCCTAAACCATTACCGATAATTAAACCCACCAAGAATAAAATAATTCCGCCAAGCAAAGTAGGAAGAAACAAAACAAAGCCATGCCATAAATTGACCAAGGCATTATAACTAGACTGAGCTAAAGTATTCATCATATTATTTTTAATGTTTAATTAAACTATTTTAAATTAATAATTATTCGACCTTTACCCCCCCAATTTCTTACAAAAGTTGAGGGGAATCACTCGACCTGAGATATTCTCTTTCTAGTTTATTATATATTAGGAATTTAAGTCAAGAAAGTAAAGCGCCCTCTCTCTTGGAAGAAACGAAAAAAGGGAGTGGACCCGATGGGACTCGAACCCACAACCTCCCGCGTGCAAGGCGGGTGCTCTAGCCAATTGAGCTACAGGCCCAAGCTGAACTAATTTTTAATTTTTAATTTTATAATTTTTAAATAAATTTTATTCCTATTTATCATATCATAATTTTTAAAAAATAAAAAGAATAAAAAAAGGCGCTCTGATGAGCGCCGTATTTTGAATAATCTTTAAGAAGGAGTTAAAGGAAATTCTACAGTAATAATTTCTAAAATTGCATCCCAATTTACCTTAAAACCTAAGGTTTCAACAATAAATCTTAACGGTAAATAAGTTCGATCATTTTTGATAAAAGGAGCGATCTTACTATTTCCTTGATCAATCTGTTGCCAGGAAACATTACCGTAGCTGTCCGTAATTCGTGCCCAATTTTTATCTATCCATAGATCAATGACAGTATTTCTATATGGCAGTTCAATAGTTACCTGACGTAATTGATCATTCCATTTAACTGACCCTCCAATTGTTTCTATCAGTGCTCTAATCGGAATAAATGTCCTATTATTAACTATTACTGGCACTGTCCCTCTCCCTGGATCTATCTCTCGAGATATGGTTATAATTTGCCCTGCCTCATTAATTTGGTAGATCTTCATACAAGGATTATTTACTTGTAGTTCTACTTTTCTAGTAGCTAAAATTTTAGCCAAAGTGATAATTCGTTCAGTGACATTACCTGCAGCATCTATAGCCTTAAGGTAGATTTTATTAGGGCCATAATTCAAAGCAGTATTAAAACTAAAATAACAATTTTCTAGTGCTACTGTTTGATTGTTGATCAAAAGAGTAACAGGATGGCTATCTTTAATTTGCCCTTTCAGAGCGATATCAGAAATAACAGTAGCAACAGTGTCAGCGGACCAAAAACTAGGAAAAGTAATGATAATTTCTGGAGGTATGGTATCTTTCTGAATCTCAATACTTTGCTGAGTCTTATTAGCAACAAAATCAACCGCTAAAAAAGTAAAACTATTAGTCCCTTCCTGGAGCGTCAGGGTTATTTGAAAAGTTCCATCATTATTAACAGGAATCAGCTGGCCATTACAGTAAAGCTTGCTTAAACCAGACCCTTCATCAGATGCTTTACCTGAAATAGTAATAACTGTCTGATTGGTAAGAGTCGGATAATCGTTCAAAACTAGAACAGGAGGAATATTTTCTTTAAATTCAATTGGCCCTAACCAAGCAGACCAACTGGAACTACCACTCTGATTAATAGCCCTCACTCTAACTTGATAACTATGCGAATACTGACCAGTAAAAGTAAAAACATTATTTGTTAGTTGCTCTTCGCTCTTCACTTGGTTAGTTAAATCCCAAATTTCGAGAAACCAGTAATCAACTACTCCTGCTTGAGACCAACTTACAATAATTTTATTTGTATTAACGAAAGATGATGGAACAGAATTCAAAATTGGTGTAGCAGGAGGTAATAAGATCTTGAATTGTCGCCATTCACTCCATGGTCCCCAGCCAACATGATTACCTGCTCTAACTCTGAAACAATAAGTAGTATCATCTTGACCCTTAAAAGTATAGCTAGTGCCAGTGATAATTGTATCTAGAAGATAATTACTTCCGCGGCAAATCTGAATCTGGTAACGATCGGCTGAAGAAACATAACTCCACTTTAAGTTGATTGAAGTATCAGCAATAATAGACTGAGTTGGATACAGGATGTCTGGAGAAACCGCAGGAGGAACTGTTACAATAAACATTTGAGAAACCCAAGAGCTCGCTTCAGCTCCTAATTTTGTTCTAACTCTCCACCAGTACATCCCACATGAGAAAGGATAAGAAAATTTATACTCGTAAACATAAGGGCTAAGATGCGTAAAAGTATTGGCGTTAAAATTAACATCCAGAATGATTAGGGAAAAATCTGGTCGATTCGAAATTTGCATCTGTGTGTCAAATGGATGACATGTTGTCCATTTAAACAATGGGTTGGGTAAAACAAAGCCATTAGCAGTAGGAGAAACTAAAACAGGTGCTGAAGGAATAACATGAAAACTTATAGGCAAAGACCAAGCTGATGATCCATCTGAATTATAAGCCTGAACTCGCCAGTAATAAGTCCCAACAGCCAAATTGATGCCACCTAAAAATATCTGATTGCTTGAGGAAGAATAATTTACCAAAAGAGAACTAAAATCAGAAACTGAAGCAATCTGCATCGTATAGCCGGTTGCTCCTGGTACACTGGTCCATTTAAAACTCCCGTTCCTAAGCAATGAATCGCAAAGCGAAATATCTCCTTGAGGACTAATCGGAACTGGTATAGCAGGAACCGCAGCAGAAACAGAATTAATTCCAACATTTCCTAATCCTATTACAAAACTAAGTAATAGGATTATGGTCAACAGTTTTGTGTGCCTCATATGGCACCTCCTTCTTTAAGATTTTTACTTCATATCTTTAGGATTTTCCTCGCGGAAAATCCGTATCCGTAATTGTCAAAGAACAACTAAATTATAGTGCATTATAATATATCTTAAACATTTATTTTTGTCAAATAAAAAAGCACCCGTAAAGGGTGCTTTATCTAATGAGGCAACCAGATAAATATACGATTAGTCTCTCTTTTATTATTCGCCTCGAGAAAAATAAAATCATGATTTTTTGCCATTTCCTGGACTAATTCTTCCAGATAATCCGGAATCATTACTCCGAGTGTATAATTATAAGATTTGGGAGGACTATTAGGATCTGATTCAGAAGTCAAATAGAACTTGTAAAAATAAGAAATTTTGACCGAGGGTGGAGTACAACAGTAGTTAATATTTTTCTCATAAGCACCAGTTTTTTCAATTCGGAATATCTGAAGGGCGCGGTACTGAGGAAACCAGCTATTTTCAAATTCATGAGCAGGAATAGAAACATCATTCCAAGGTAAAGAAACAATCTCTATTTTAGAAAAATAAACATATAGTTTCCCAGCGACCAGTTTCAA
>JAUPVU010000051.1 GCA_030916925.1 Patescibacteria group bacterium | reverse complement strand
CTTTGGATCCGTGTAATTACTATAATACCAACCCCATCTGGATTCATCTTCGAAATCCTCCCGCGAATATTTATATACACTAAAGTGTAGATGAGCTCCACTTGAAAAACCGCTATTTCCCATGGTACCAATGACTTCGCCTTTTTTTACTTTTTCGCCTTCACCTGTTCTAATAACCGTTGAAGCAGCATTTTGGATCTGAGATAGTTCTCTCTTTGCATCCTCTAATAAGTCTTGATATATTTTCTCATTGTTCTTAGTTACACTAAGCAAACTATCTTTTTCATTTTTCTGAGATTCTAAACTAACCTTTAGACCTTCAGCTTGCGCTTTTTGACTTTCAATTTGTTTTTTTATCTCCTCTACTTCATTTTTTTTATCTTCTAAGAGTTCTTGTTGATCTTCGTAATTGCCTTTTGTTGAAGACATCTTATCAATTAAAACTTTATCTTCTGCCTGTATTCGATCCAAGTAATTAAGCTTTGCGAAAAACCCTCCAAACCCATCCGAATCAATTAGAACCTCAAGCATACTATGTTTCTTATCTATATATTGCTGTTTAATTCTCTCTGACAATAGATCTTCATGATATAAAATTCTTTCATCTAACCTATCTAGTCTAATCTCCATGAGTTTTATATCCTCATTCAAAATACCCAACTCTTTTTGTTTTCTATCAATTTCATATTCGGCTTGTTTAATTTGAACGGTCTTTAGATCAATATTATTTTGTAAATTGGATATTTCTTTCGACAAACTTTGCGCTTGATTCTTTGTGCTATCAATCTTCTTTTCTAAATCTTTGATTTGTTGTTCAAGTGAGGTTGAACCATTATCTGTAGTTTGTGCAAATACAGAATTAATATGCAAAGCAATAAACCCTACTGAAATTATTAATACGAGGATGACTAACAATCTTATGTATTCTCTTTTTACTAATCTCTCGAACATCATATTTTAATATGAAATATATCGCTTGGTGGCAATATAGCTACTTAACCAAGAGAGGAATACAGCAAACATAATTTGGATGCTAAAACCTATTATAATATCTTGTAAACCAATCCCTTTTACTTCAAGTGCTCCAAGCAATGACGATACAACATTGTTGTACTGAAAATATATAAAAGCTCCAACTATCAAACAAGCAATCAAAGAGGATACGATTCCATACAATAGACTTTGAACAATGTAGGGACCTCTTGTATACCAATTCGACGCTCCAACTAATTTCATAACTCTTAGTTCATCCCGCTGTGAATAAATTGTTAACCCAATTGCTAAAAATACCAACATAAATGTAGCGAATGAAAATATCACTAGTAATCCAATTCCAAATATTTGTATACCAGTAACGATTTTTCTTAATGTATCAACAACACCAAGTGAATCTATCACATCAGATATTTTGTCATTATTATTAAAATAGGTGGCGATTTCTTCGATTTTGTCTAGCGAATCAACTTTTACGTTTAAATGTGCAGGAAATGGATTTACAGTTAAGTTCTCCAAAACTTCTTGGTTATCCTTATTCTCTTCGATAAACGATTCCAGGGCTTCTTCTTTTGAAACGTATGACACCTCTACTACAAATGGTTTATTTTCAAGTTCGTTTTTAACTTCTAAGATTTTCTCTTCTTCTACACCTTCATTAAAAAAACCAATTATTTCAGGCTTTTCAACGAAAAATCTTGCAAGTTGAGTTGAGAAAAAAAGTACTAACAACAATAGACCTAGCATTGTGTAGGTTATAGTCATCATAAAAGTAATCATAAATGCTCGCCAACCGCTACGTGTCACATTCGCGAAGGCTTTCTTAAAAACTCTACTAATCATCGTATTTTGCCTCCTTTTTATCTGAAATTATTTTTCCTTTATCGAGATGTACAACACGCTTCTTTAACGTATTAACTATTTCATAGTCGTGCGTTCCAAAGATAATAGTTGTGCCCCATTCATTAATCTTGTTAATCAAATCTACAACTATCCACAATGAACTTCTATCCAGATTGCCGGTCGGCTCATCGGCTAGTATTATTTGAGGTTCACTAGCTAGAGCTCTTGCAATCGCAAGTCTCTGCTTTTCTCCACCTGAAAGTTGATTTGGAAATTTCTTCTCAGCACCACTTAACCCCACAAGATGTAGTAAATTCGGAACTAACTTATTAATTTCTTCATCTGTTTTATCGGCCACTTCTAACGTAAAAGCAATATTTTCAAATGCGTTCTTTGATCCGAGTAATTTAAAATCTTGATAAATAAAACCAACTTTGCGTCTTAATGTTGGAATCTCTTTCTTCTTAATACTGCCCAAATCAATCCCATCAATCGTAATATTACCGCTTGTTGGGATTTCTTCTCTTACGATATGTTCCATTAGGGTAGTTTTACCGGCGCCTGATGCACCTATTAAAAAAATAAATTCACCTTTATCAATAGATAAATCGACATTATCCAAACCCATAGTTCCATCATCGTAAACTTTTGTTACATTTTTAAATTCAATAATTTTATCTGACATGCTATTTACTAAACTCTACTGACTCTACAACTATAACAGGAATCTCGTTTATCATTTTGTTTGTCGTGCCATCTATAAATACGGTCATCCCTACAACTAAAGACAAATCTAGCTTTTCGGAAGCAAGATAACCCAATTTTTCTCCATTCGGCTTAACTAACTCATACTGATAATCAATACCTAACTCATTAGTTGTAAATACTTTACCAAATAAATCCTTTATTTCCTTATTAGATCCTCGAATCTTAGCAACAGCGTTATTCGAAGTCGGAACTAAGTTATTTTCTGGCAGTTGATCGTTATTTGTAAACAAGGTACTTGCGAAATATAATATCCCTAGACCACATATTAATAATAGTAAAATAACGAATACAACTTTGAACCTCGAACCTTGAGTTTCTTTTTTTGGGTTGGTGATATCTTGCTGGAATGCGGTTTCCAGTGCTTGAATGGCATTATCATCCAACGGATTTTCAGTTTTTCCGTTTGATAGAGCAGGTTCCATTAACATCAATTATTATAACAGATAAACTAATTATTTAGCTTCAATCCTGCCCTTATAAATTGATCTAAATTACCATCAAGAACATCGTCAGGGTTTGTCGATTCAACTTCTGTTCGATGATCTTTAACAAGTTTATAAGGTTGCAAAACATAAGATCTAACCTGGTTACCCCATCCAGCCGTCTTATGCTCACCTTTCACATTTTTTTTCTCAAGTTCCAATTTTTCATTTTCTAACTTAACAAGTTTAGACATTAGCATTCGCATGGCAATCTCTCGATTTTTATTTTGACTTCTTTCTTGTTGGCTAGCAACAACAATTCCTGATGGTAGGTGTTTTATACGAACTGCTGTTTCGTTTTTATTGACGTGTTGCCCTCCAGCTCCTCCGGCTCGCATAGTTGTAAACTGTAAATCCTCATCCTTTATTATGATGTCGCCTGAATCTTCAATTTCAGGTATTACCTCCACTCCAGCAAATGATGTTTGACGTAAATTTTGAGCGTTAAAAGGTGATTGCCTTACCAGTCTATGCGTACCATTCTCGGATTTAAGAAATCCATAGAGATTTTCGCCACTAATCTTAATAGTAGCCGTCTTGATTCCGGCTTCATCCCCATCGGTTTTATCGATTAGGCCAACTTCCCACCCTTTTCTCTCCGCATACCTCATATACATACGTAGTAACATTTCAGCCCAATCTAGAGCCTCTGTACCGCCAGCACCAGCAAACACTGACAGATAACAATTATTTTTATCATACGGCCCGGATAGGTATAAAATTATTTCGTTATTTTCGACTAATTCGGTAAGAAGTTTTTCGTCATTGGAGGAAACAGCCATCTCCAATAATTCAATTGAATCAAGCTTTTTCTTAAGATTATTGTATTGTTGGGATATTTTAGAAGAAGAAGTAATATCTGACCAAAATCCATCTGTATTCATTTGCTTCTCAATTTCATTAAGCTCAGTAATTACAGCTGACTTATTTAGGCTGGATAGTATTTGATTAGATCTGTCGATTAGATTCATATCGTTGTAAATTCATAGGTGTCTCCGGGTTGAAGTTCTTTTTGGATTATTTTTTGGGCAATATTAGTTTCTACTTTATCCTCAATGACTCTATTTACCGGGCGGGCTCCCCATTCGACAGAGTAACCTTCATTTGCAATCTGATCAATAGCTGTGGCTGCAAAAGTGACTTTAATTTTATATTCGGATGATAATCTTTCTGCTAATTTATTTAATTTAATTCTAACAATCTGTTTAATTTCATCTCTACTAAGTGGGGTAAATGGGATAATGTTGTTAAAACGATTTAGAAACTCCATTGGAAAATACTTTTTCAAAACATCCAAAGTCATAACAGATAAATCCGTTTGATCAGGATTTGCTGCAAGCGATGCTGTAATTTCTTTTGTTGCTGAATTAGTAGTAGCGATAATAATAGTATTGGTAAAGTTGACCAAATTACCATCTCCATCCGTCAGCCTTCCGTCATCAAGTATTTGAAGGAATAAGTTTTGAACCTCATTTGCGGATTTTTCAATTTCATCTAACAAAATCAGCGAATAAGGACGATCCTTAATTGGAGTTGAAAGTTGGCCTGGATTTCTGGAATCACCAATTAATCTATTTACCGAAAGAGGGTCATTAAATTCTGACATATCAATTCGGACCATATAATCATTACTTCCAAAATATAATTCAGCCAACGCTTTTGCTGTTTCAGTTTTACCAACTCCTGTAGGGCCAGCAAATAAAAAGCTAGCTACTGGTTTTTGCTGATCTCTTATACGAACACGAGCTCGCTTCAGAGCGTTTGAAATAGCAGTAATTGCTGCATTTTGACCAATAACTCGTTCATGTAAAACACTTTCAATATTTAGTAGCTTCGCAGATTCATCATCATTTATTGCGTTAACAGGAACTTTAAATAAACTAGAAACAACATTGGCTATGTCTTCACCAGTGATTACTGAATTATTTTTTGATAACACCGATATTGCTCGGTTAAGTAGCTCGATTGCACTATCAGGATAAGTTCTAGTCGCAATATATCTACCAGCAAAGTTATAAGAATTTAAATAGGCTAAATATGAAATCCTAATTGAAGCCTTGGACTCAGTACTCTTCATCGAATCCACCATAATTTCATAAGTCTCCATTTCATTTGCAGATCTCATTTCGACAATTTCAAACGCTTTGGCGAATGAACCATTTGCAGCTATATATTTATTATAATTTTTCTTGGAAGTGGTTCCGATAAACTGAAATCTTCCATCTGACAGATATGGCTCAAGCACCGAGAATATTGGGACAGCATTGGGATCCTCGCTTGAGTTTGAGGAAATTGAATGTATCTCATCGATAAAAACAATTACATTTCTTGAAGATTCTAATTCTTTGATAATTTTCACCAATCTATTATTAATCTCCCCCTGTGTACCAGAGGTTAAAGATCCAATATCAAGTGAAAATATTCTTTTGTATTTTAACCGTGGAATAGATGTTCCAAGAGCAATTTCACGGGATAATGCCTTAACAAAGGTTGTTTTTCCACAACCTGGCTCACCAACGATTAGGACATTGTTTCGGGAATTTTTTGTCAGTGCCGATATTACATTATTTTTAACATCACTTCTTCCAACCAATCTTGGCATCATCCCTTTTAAGGCTAATTTAGTTAAATCCGTTCCTGACCGATTTAACACACCTGTATATCCAACTGCCCAGTCCTTATCCAAACCTCCTGAGGGAGGAAGCTGATATTCATCCTGCCAAATATAGTGATCGTGCTTGATATAGAAGGATGTAAATTTTAGATATTTCAATAGTGTGTTGCTGTCTAGATTTAGTGAAGACAAATATCTCTCATCCGCATCACATAATAAAATTAAAGTCACTAAAAATAGTTGATGCTTAATATGACTAAATTTAACTATTTGGTTTATTTCAACCATTCTATACATAAAATCTGCAGGCTTATAGTTATTTATTTGCTCATCCAGAAATTTCTTTAATTTAATTGCATCCAATTCAGACCGAGATAGAAAATCAATTACATACTTATTTGTAAATAACTGATCAAGAGCCTCTTTATATTCTGAATTGTGAATTTTTCGAAGAAAGCTTCGATGGGTAATATCTCCAGTGTTCGCATATTCATCCAACCGGTCATAATTTTTTATAGGTTGAATGGGATAATAAGTATAATTCAAAATCTTAATTAAAATGATTAGTCCTAAATAAGACAAGCCGAGAATTATATTTGATTTAAATGCGTAAAATACAAGTGCAAAAAATGAAAGATACATCAAGACACCAAAAACCGCTATAACTACTAAGACAATCATGCTTACACAAAGTGCTGTGGATCTAATAATAAATCCTTGGAAACGAGAACCAATCCCAGGTGTACCAAACAGTGGCTTAAACAAACTTCTGAACATTTGTAAAAAGCCAAATTTGTGACTAACTTTTACAACTATTCTATAAAGCAGTCGAAAGTACTT
>JAUPVU010000050.1 GCA_030916925.1 Patescibacteria group bacterium | reverse complement strand
CCTCGAGCATTGATAGGGAATATTTGCCGTTTACCCTCACATAGTCTGTAAATACAGTTAACCATGAAAGGAGTAAACAAAATTCGAAATGGCCTGTTTGGCCTGAAACTGATCGGTAGAGTTGTAAAGTTCATTTCTATTGAGTATATTAGCCATATGGGTAGTAAAGTCAATCTGAAGCAATGGAACACCACATTACGAAAAGCGAAGAACTTTGTATCGAGTATTTTTGATAAAGATAGAATACAGTGCGTAATAATTTACGGTTCTTCATTGAATAAGAATAATATTAATCCTAAAGATATTGACATACTTATATTGTTAGATAAATATGAATGCGGAGACATGAACGTTTTTAATAAAAAAAAGTCGATTTCGAATTTCGAATTTTTCATTGATTACAAAGATCAAATACTTAGAAAAGGGATAAATAACTACCAAAGAGGTCGCCATGGAGCATATTTTTTTAAAATCCTAGCTTACGGTAAGTGTATTATAGGATCTAACTTTTATCTCAAAAATATTAATAAGGTTAGTAATAATATTGTATACAGAGATTTACTTTTCAGAATTGAAGAATATTTTTACAGAATCCAAAAACATTTTTTAAATAATAGAAGGATAGATATCGTGTATATAAAAAAATATATATTAAGAATTATATTAGACATACTTTTGTACTATGATTTAATAAATTTTACTAATTTTAATGATTTGCATTACACTAAATTAGTAGATTATTGTATGAAATTTAGTAACATTTTTTCACTCGATTTACTGAATAAAATACGAAAATTAGATAGACGAAATATAAATACTCTTGTTCCGAAAATTGTAGAAGAGCTGTATAATGTGTATCTGTTAGCATTTGATCAATATAATGATAAATTTAAAAATAAATAATTTAAATAGCAGATTCTATCCAAGTAGCCTAGGATTTAGAAACAAAACTGTGATACTTCTCAATGGTCTCCCGGGAAAACCAAAAGATTACGAAGTTATTTCGAAATTAAACAATCTTGGATTCGATGTTTTTATGCCTGAATATGAAGGAACATGGGATTCCTCGGGCAGTTTTTTGTCTGCTCATCCAGCATTTGCAATCGATGAATTTATTAAGTCTATTGTGAGCGGAATTAGTATTTCAGATGCATTGAAATACAGTACGGATAATGTCTATGTTCTAGGTTCAAGCTTCGGTGGTTGGGTTGGATTATCAATAAACAATTTTGATACTTTGAAAAAAGTTTGTTTGTTGTCTCCTGTTATAAAATTTCAGCAGGTTAGGAATATAAGTACTCTGGGTGATTATTTGAAACAGACTTTCCCAAACGATTATAGATTTGAATATTCAAACTGGTCTTTATTAATAAATGATAAAATTGAAAAAAATGAAAGAGTTTTAACTTCTCAGCCAGATAAGGTCATGATAGTAGCGGGAAGAAATGATGATCAAATTGATATAAATGAGATAGTTCAGTTTTCAAAATCTAGAGATATAAAGTTAGATATCGAAGACGTTGGTCATATTACTTTTAGTAAGATCTCAGAGGAGATTATGATAAAAATAATGAAGTTTTTTGATACTTCTAGATTGTAAATTGTCTTTTTTATCTACATAATTAATGTTATTCTTTAAGCAGAAAGGGGGTGATAATTATGTTTACCCATCCGGACGAGGATAGATATATTGGCTCAAGACATTACCGTCATTACGGAGTCGATAGACCAACTATCATATCGTTCAAGTGGCGATTGGTCATCGGATTTTTGTTCGTTGTGATTGTGTCAGTCCTTTACTTGTTTCTGGTTTGAGCAAGAAATTCCAGATTTGCCGGCCTGATGTGGTTTACCACGTTGGGCCGGTTTGTCTTATAGTTTACTTACATATATTACCCCTTGACAACACATACAAGGTATATTAGTATTGGTTCAATAATGTATAACAAGTTCAGTTCGTCAACGGGCGCAAAGACGTCTAGTGGTGCAAAAAGATCATTTGGATATAAGGGTAGTAGACCTAATTTTTCTAAAAGCGGTTTTTCGAAAAGTGGTCCTGCAAAAGGAGGCTTTTCTCATGGTGGTCGTGCAAATTTTGCCCGTGGCAATGGTCGCGGTAATTTTGCAAAAAGAGGTCCAGTTGGAGAATATCTCAATCCTTCAAGATTCATAAACAAAGTGGTCGTCTCCGAAGAGGCTCAAGTCTTCAAGCCTGAGCATGCTTTTGCCGATTTTGCTATTGACGAGAGATTGAAAGTTGCAATCACGAAAAAAGGCTATACCGCTCCAGCACCAATACAGGATCGTTCCATTCCTCTTATCTTGAAAGGCTCTGACATGGTCGGTATTGCAAATACTGGTACTGGTAAGACTGCATCATTTCTCATTCCTCTCATAAATAAAGTCTTGCTTAAGTCTAGTGAAAAAGTTTTGATAATTGTTCCTACACGTGAGCTTGCTCTCCAGATCGAGCAAGAGCTCAAGAGTTTCACATTTGGTATGCAGATATATTCTGTCTGCTGTGTTGGTGGTATGTCATTGGGCAAGCAACTTTCTGGTCTTCGTTTCAAATACAATTTTATAATCGGTACACCAGGACGTCTCAAGGATCTCATTGATCGCAAAAATCTTCGTCCAACAGAGTTCAATACTATTGTCCTCGATGAGGCCGATAGAATGCTTGATATGGGATTCGTAAATGATATGCGG
>JAUPVU010000049.1 GCA_030916925.1 Patescibacteria group bacterium | reverse complement strand
TTTTTCAAATAAAGTTGGCCTCGAATAGTTATTCTTAATTGCTAAATCAGCAAAAGAAATTATGCAATCTGCTTCTGAAATTATATCGGCCAGAGAATGGATATTTTCTGCGTTGAGTTTTAATTCCTGACAAAGTTTTGTAAAAGCCTCGAATTCTATTTCATTAATTTTATCTTGAGCTGTAAGGACTATCGATTCCTTTATTTTAAGCTCATCTGTAATATATCTTTCAGCGTTTACTAAGGTCTGCTTTCGATGGTAGTGTGCCGGTGCTAGATGAATATATGATTTTGTGATTTCTATGTAATATCCAAAAACACTATTAAATCCCACCTTAAGATTTGGGATTTTTGTTGCGATTCTTTCTGTTCCTTCGAGTTGTTCAATCCAAATTTTACTTTCTGATATGGAATTTATGATTTCATCTAATTCATCAATGATATTGGATTTAATCATTCCTCCTTCGCGTGTTGAAAATGGTGGATTCTCAACTATTTTGTTATTAATATTTGCAGCGATTTCTCTTGTAGTGAGTATTAACTTACTTAAATCTATTTCGTCATTGGATTTATTTTGTAGCAGCTGTTTGATTTCATCTGTACTAGCGTTCAATTTTTCTAAAAACGTAGTGGCATTTTCGAGCGATGATTCAAGTGATTTCAAATCCCTAGCGTTTCCAAGACCTGATGTTATTCTTGAAAATATTCTTTCGATATCTTGTATTGAATTTAGTAGTTGTTGAGAGTCTTCTCTTAGTAAGTGATTGTTTATAAAGTCCTCAACTGCATTTTGACGAATTTTAATAAGCGAAGTATCAATAAGAGGATTCATTACCCAATATCTTAGTTTTCGTGCACCCATTGATGTCTTGGTTTTGTCTAAAACACTCATTAGGTTTAATTCTTTATTATTTGGTTGCAACTTATTCGAGCGAAATATTTCTAGGTTAGTCAGTGTTTCAATATCTAATCGCATAAAGTCAGTTGTATTTACTTTTCGAATATTTCCGTATGATATTTTCGTTGTTTTTTGTGTGAATTTGATGTATTCAATTAGTCGATGTAAAGATGAGATAGCTAAAGAATCTGATTCGTGAATCCCGAATGCCTCAAGTGTTTTGACATTAAGAGATTGAATTAGGGATTCCATTTGATATTGAGTTTTTGATACTGTGTCTGAATACCGTGATATGTTGATTCCATCAATCTCGCTTAAATAGCCAAGTTCCTCGGAATTATATTGAGTCTCAGAGAGAACGATTTCTTTAGGATTAATTTTTCGGAGATCATTTATCAGGTTTTGTTTGCCGTGATTTTGGATTATTGAAAAGTTTAAAGTGCTTAAGTCGCCATAAGCTAAAGTGTATTCTTCTCTTTCATTCAATTGAAAAGTGGCGAGATAATTGTTTAGTTGTTTATCTAATAAACTTTCATCGATTACGGTGCCGGGGGTTACTAATCGTACTACTTTACGTTCCACAAGCGTAACTCCTTTTGAGGGTTTGGTTATTTGTTCGCATATTGCTGCTTTTAGACCTGCATTTACTACTCGTGCTAGATAATTATCTAGTGCATGAAATGGTACTCCGCACATGGGTATGTCATCGGTTCCACCTTTATTTCTAGACGTTAAGGTGATGTCTAGTACTTTTGACCCAGTCAGTGCATCTTCCAGGAATAGTTCATAAAAATCACCCATTCGATAAAACAGTAGATAATCCGGATATTCTTTCTTTACCTCAGTGTATTGCTGCATCATTGGAGTCATATATTTTTATAAATTCTTTACGATATCAGAAGGATAGTACATTATTTTTGGTATTGGAAATTCTTTTTTCTTTTGTTTATAGATATAAGTTCCTGGATGATACAGAAAAATTGCTGGTGTTTTGCTAATAAAAACATCCTGGAATATATCATAGTGCTCTTTTCGCTCTTCGTAGCTGTAGAATTTACGACCTTCTTCAAGCGATCGATCTGCTCTTAAGTCAACAAAGTTACTTAAATTAAGTATATTTGATTGAGTTGAGTGCCAGTAAATATATCTGTCAGGATCTGGTGAGGTTTCGTATCCTATAAAAATAACGTCAAAATTTCCGCCATCTGTTTTGTCGAAGATTTCGTCCATAGACATGTACTCGAATTCTACGTCTATACCTAGATTATCGTGCCAATATTTATTAACAAAGGACTCTATTCGTCTACCATCCTGATTGTTAGGTAGTAAAACTTTTATTTCTTGAAGAGCTCCTTGTTGTGCAGGTGTTAGTTGCGCATCTGGTATGTGGAATGTTTTTTTATATTCTTCCCGAGTGTATTTTGAATAACTAATTGGGCCTTGAGCTGGCCTTGCGTTTATATAGTAATTTCCTTGTAGTAATTCTTCAATATCCAGTGCGTTTAATAAGGTCTTTCTTATTTCGGCATTTTCTAGTTTGACGTTATTTGTGTTGAATAACATTGCGTATTGTCGGCCCGCGAAAGTTGTACCGACCCTTTCTAATCCATCCCAAATAACATCTTGGCTAGAGAGGAATATATCCAGTTCACCCAGTTTATATGCTGTTGCTACGGTGTTTTCATCATCGTAAAATCTTACGATTACTTTGTTATATTGTTTATCTGATTTAAGTGAAACTAGTACAACTGATTCGATTTTACTTTGCTCTTTAGTTACTCTTGCGACTCGATAACTGCTGGAGCCAATCGCATACATTTTGGATTGTGTTTTTAGGTGAGATGGTTCTATTCCAAAAGTTAATATAGTTGGAAGAATTGCGTTTGGTGTCCCTACTTTTATTAGTACTTCCCTTTCGCTTAACCTTTCAATTGCAAGGTCATTTCTAAGGGTTTCGTATCTTGTTATTGTGTAAATTACGTCATTTGCATTTATGATATTTCCATCCTGCCATCGTTGATTTTCTTTTAACTTGATTCTATATTCGGTTTTCTCATCATTTGTGTGCCAAGACTCAACTAGATCGTTAATTAACTCTCCGTCGTCATATTTAAATAGTTTGCGGAATAGTAAATCAGACACGATTTTTTCGCTGTCATTACTGGTTTCAGAAGGAATAAATGACCTTGGATGTCCGACGTTACCAATTTCTATAGTTGTTAAGGGATATACGGAATAAACCGCTAATGCAATTCGTAATATAAGTATAATCGCAATATCGAACATCAAAATACAAAATTAGCTATAGAGATTGATACAAAAAGTATCGCTATAACTACTGTTGAATTGTAGGTAAATTTCTCGATTCCTCTACGTGTTCTGTTTATGTTGCTAGAAGATGAATAAAAGCCTGCATCCTGTTGTTGTATCAATACTAGGGCAATTATCATAACTCCTAATACCGCTTGAATAACGTTCATTACCATTGACACGTCCATATTTTTTAAAAAAGAACTACTCTTAATAGCCAATTAATTATACTTATAGATGTTGCAGATGCAATAAGTACGCCAAGTTTGGATAATTCGATTTGTTGCATTACTATACCAAAGTAACCGAAATCTAGTGTTCCAGCTTCGATTTCTAATCCATTTATAAGGAATGCGGTTAGGTAAAGTAATATTGAGTTTATGAGGAATTCGAAAAATCCTAGTGTAACAGCGTTTATTGGAAATGATATTAGCTTAATTACTGGCTTAAGTATGAATTGCACCAGCATAAGGACGACGGAGGCTGATAATATCGTTACGGTATCAAAAGAGAGGTCGAATCCATCAATTATGAATGATGTAAATATCATTGCTATTGCGTAGCTTGCGACTGATCGAAATATTTTTTTAATCATGTTCTTTTATTTTATCCTATTGATATAGATTTTTCATTCGAAGTTGTCTGTGATATGCGATTCCAAATCTATGGACTTCGTCTCTGCCAATAATTATTAATTTTAAAGCAGGGTTGTTTATATCTAAATTTATATATTGAAATTCAGTTCCATCGTAAAAGAAAATTAATTCTTCTTTTTTAGCGAGTGAAATCATGGGGATTTTTATATCTTTCGCTTCCATCGCTTCGATAGCAGAAGAAAGTTGTCCTTTTCCTCCATCAATTACTATTAAATCTGGCGTTTCCCATTCTGACTCCCCTATTCTATTAAATCTTCTTTTTAGGATTTCTTGGAGCATAAAAAAGTCATCGGGTGTGTCTTTTGTTTTTATTCTAAATTTTCTGTACTCGCTTTTATCTGGTACTCCACCCGTTGTAACTGACATAGCGCCAATTGCGGATTTACCGGACATATTTGATATATCGTACGTCTCTATTCTAAATGTTTCGGTGTCGGTATTTGTGAATTGTAGTTTGAATGATTTTTCTAGTTCTGCTAATAGTTTAGTAACTGCATCTGCTCCTTTATTGTGAACTAGGTCTGGATTTTTAAGATATTCATTAACGTTATTTTTAGTTTGGGTTAGGTAGTTATAACTATTAATTTGATCCCTGATTACTGCGGCTTTCTCATATTCGTGGTTTTTAGATAGCTCTTTCATTTCACGTTCTAATTGTTTAAACATAAGTGATCTCTTTCCGCTTAGGTATTCTTGAATTTTTTTAATATTAATATTATTTTGAATTATTGCCTCGCCTCCTAGGCACGGCGCAGGACATAATCCTAAATGTCCATATAAACAAGGGCGTTTTGCTTTTTGATATCTTGTGAATTTTTGAGTTGAACAATCTCTGTATGGAAATATTTTTCTAAGAGTTTTAGTAATTACTAAGATGGAGTTTGATTCTGGATAAGGACCAAAGTATTCGCCTTCTTTTGTTTTTTTACGTGATGTGACAATTTTAGAAATTGTTTTGGATTCTCCTTCGGGAGTTGATAATTTATTTTTCTCGATTTTAATGTATTTATAGAATTTATCGTCTTTTAGAGCGATGTTATAAGGAGGTCTATATCTTTTTATTAAATCGGCTTCGAGTAGTAAAGCCTCGATTTCATTTTCGACGTTAATATGTTCTATATCAGCGATTTTTGTAATCATTGCCTGCGTTTTTGGGCTTAATGCCTCGATATTTTGAAAATAGCTTTTTACGCGGTTTTTGAGATTAACTGCTTTACCTACATATAGGACTTTTTTACTGTGATCTTTATAGATGTAGACCCCTGGGCTTTCGGGGAGGGTAGCGACATTATTAGTTAAATCTGTCATATTTTAATTATAAGTTAAAATCTCATTAATGTTTGTCGAAAGAATAGCTTGAAGGATTGGTCAAACAGACCTATAATATCCAAACCGTTCATTAAATATGTATAAACAAAGCAGAATTAAGGTCATTAAGAGTAGTCTACAAAATAGCCGTTGGAAGGATTATTACTGTGATTATGACTATGATAATTGGAAACCACCGATATCACGTATTAATTGGATAAAAACCCAAATTGGTGATGCAACTAACAAATCCATATTAGATGTAGGTTGCGGTGCTCATCCTGTTACTGAGAGCATTGTTGCTAAAGAGAAAGTTGGATTGGACATTTCTCTCAAAGCTGCTGAAAAAGTTGAAGATCATTTCGATAAACTTTATATTGCAGATCTTAATTATTTGCGAAGAAACTATTGTGAAGAACTGCTTGGAAAATTTGATTATGTTATTGCGGGGGAAACACTCGAACATTTCGAAAATATTCAGGAAATTATATATAAATTGAAATGGTTTTTGAAACCAGAAGGTAAATTAATAATAACTTATCCGAACCATTATAGCCTTTCTATGTATATAGACTATTTTATACATGGACTTAAATACAAAAGATATAAAGATTTTATGGAAGGACATTTTACATTTTTTAATTTGAATCAGTTGCGATTTTTATTTGATTCGGCCTGTTTAGGAATTGTAAAATTTGATTATAGGGCATGCGATATTATAAAAGAGAAATTTCCAAATGAAGATAACAGTAGCTGGAGAAAATTGGTAAAAATCGATCCATCGTTGTTAGCACATCAATTCTTCTTTACTTTAAAACCTGAATCCGAACATAAGTGTTTTGGTAAAAGGTTTCAAGTTGTCATACGAAATGGCGTAAGAACCGTCAAAATGGATATATAAAAAAACAGGGGCATCCACGATATATTTAAGCTTGGTAGCTAAGTATATCGGGATACCCCTTTGCTCGTTCTACTTTATTATGATTGGCAAATTTGCCCTTACGGGTAGAGTCCAGCACTCCTCTCGCCCAAATCCGGCTGCACGATCTGGTGGTAGCCAGCCTGGACAAAGGCCAATCTCTTCAGGGGTTCGAAAACCGCTGAAGTTGATTCCGAGTTCTACATCCCCATTGCTGTTGGAAGGATACCGATTAACAGTTAGTGTGAAGTCGACCATTACCATCCCTCGGGAAGGATCCATATTCACCATTGAATATGTTGATGATCCCTCATAAGGAACTCCAATCTCGACACCGTTGTCTTTTTGCAGTATCAATCCAACATCGGGTACGACTTGCATGATTCTCCACCCCATCGGAGAACATTGGTTCGGATGATCCATGACGATCAAGTTGTAGTTGTAATCCTTCATGATCTTCCGAGTCTGCGGGATACAGAATTCAGCAGTCGACCACTGAGCACCTACAAGGCTTGAGTGAGTCATGGGAAGAACGTCGAATCCTACCAGTAGGTACGATGTCAAGCTTTCTGACATCATAAATTCCTCGTAGGACAGAGCGGACTCTTCTGCCATGAGATACACTGCGGAACTTCCTAAAGCATCCCCTACCAACGCACTGCCTGCGTATAGACCTGTGGAAGGTAAATATTCTACAAGTCCTGCAATGCCTACTCGTGCGTTTACGAGTAATGTACTCCACAGACTTCCTCCGGTGGCCATTATACGGGGTATGCCCCAATCTCGCAGGTACCCAGTCCACCGTGTCCAGAACGAAATCCTCATTGTCTCAGAACCTATTACCATCTTGATAGTTGGCGGAGCTCCTCTCCTAACTATTTCCTTGTATGCTTGTCGCATTACTTCCTGATCTGTGCCCTCAGGGAATTCTATTCCCCTAAGTCTTCTCCAGGACATGAAACCGTCCTTTACAAACTGGTATCTACCTTGATCGAAGGTGCGTGAAAGTTCGCTTTCGCGCATTTCAAACACGTAGTTGACAGGCACATTGAACCATGTTTCCTTGCCAACTGCTGCAAGTTCGTCAAAGTAGCTTAGCTTGTCTTTCGACCAAGCAATCATAAACCTCGTATATTCGATTGCTTGTGGCTTCGCGCCGGTTTGTAGCTGACTTGCCAACCGGGCTTCATACTTCGAGATGGCTCGTATAATGCCATCGTGGCTAGTTTGCCGAGAGCGAGAGATGGCATTCCGTATTATAAGACTTTCGCCCGGGTTCTTGCTTCCCCATAGTTCATCCCCTAGGTAGATCCCTTCTGTTACCCCCATAGGGTTACCGCGGATTCCGAACCTTCTCGTCATTGCAATGTATGCGCAATTTTGCTCGCACAGTAACCCATACGACTTTAGCCCATCAGGCGATAGCACCGCTGACAATGGACCTCCGTGGTTAAAGGGTTTACCTGCAAACAAAAATGCCGACACATACAGCTGCTGTACCTCAGCGGGCTGATAGATTGGAGGATCGCTCGGGTCAATACTGTTACCTAAGCAATATCCAATTCCGACTTGATCCAACTCTATCAATGAATCTGGCCCATTAGACGCTATCGAGACATTGAAGTCCAACTTCATTCCACGGACTTCGTTCCATGCAAATACGCTTTCGCGCATTTGCCAATTCCCCGAAAAGCTACCCTGTGTTACAGAGGTACTTTTGTTTGTACTGCCAGTCGTTGCTGAACTGTTAATCGAACCTGCGTCGGTCCTGTTAGCTCGAAACCAATACCTGATAAAGACCTGGGAGATAGCTTCTCCATCCCCAAAATACTCTTCTAGATGGATATGACTCCCAGAACTGGTTGTATCACTTCTCTTAAATACCTGGGTGCCCGAGTAGGCAGTTTGTGATTCAACCCTTTGAAGGTTGACTGTGTCACCTTTTAGGGTTTCATCAAGCACGACTGCCCAGTAGCACGCCTGTTGGTCTGTGGCCATTGATGCCGTCTCCATTGAAACGGGAGCTTCGGCCATAGACGGTTCCCAATCCTTCATGAAATGATCCGATTCAGGAATGGCAGCTGTGGCTTCACTGACCTTTGCCAAGTCTAAATCTTCCCACACGATCGGAGGTTCTTCTTGTGCCAAAATCATTGTCGGCGCAAGAAGCTGAGAAAGTACTACAAGTAAAACGAAAAACTTCCGCAAATGAACAGACATAGTATCCTCCTGTGTTGGTTAGTGTTGCCAATGTTAATGTGCAAAACGAACTCGTAAATTATATTACAAGTACCCTATAGTGTATATGTTGAATTAGTTTAATCGT
>JAUPVU010000048.1 GCA_030916925.1 Patescibacteria group bacterium | reverse complement strand
TCATAAACTTGGAAATTCCACTAGTTCACAAATTATGTGGATAGATTTTGCACTTTAATCTTTAATCTAGCTGGCAACATATTCATTTTCAAGGAAGATTAGTGTTTTCTGAAAGTGCAATAATTAATTTAGATGAGATTATTAAAAATATTGAATTGGCTGCAAGATAACATTACCAATGGATAGGCGCAAATTTCAAAAAAATCTGGGGTTTACGCATGGCTCCCCTAATTGTGGTCTAGCGTTCTTTGTAACCTTCTTATGTAATACTATATTATCAGATGCCTGAAGGTCTAGTTTTATTATGTTAGCAATAATATTTGCCATTTTTACAGGAACCGCATTTCCAATCATTTTATATCCATCTGCAATGTTCTTATATATGAATTTGAAATTATCAGGAAATGTCTGAATTCTCGCACATTCTCTAACAGTTAATCTTCTATATAAGTGTTCTTGACCTTGGGCGAATATCATTTGATCTTTTCCAATTTTTATCATCTTAGGTGCGTCAGGATGAAGTGGGGCATGTCTCCCACCTGCTTGAATCGTAAAAGAAACTTCATCCCAGTTTCTAACCCTATTTCTTGACATAAAAATAGTTGAAAATCCACCACTCATATATTCATGATTATAAATATTTTTATTCCCTAGGTCGTTCTTTAAATCATAAATAGCGTCTTTGAGTGTGGTTTTGCTCTTATATCTGTCTAATTTGTCAAACTCGAAAACCTTTTTTAGATCTTTTCTATATCCGATAAAAAACACCCTTTTTCTGTCTTGAGGAATTCCATATTCAGCAGTATTAATCAGCTTAAATTGGACATTGTATCCATACTTACCAGCATTAGAAAGTTGTTCTATTATTTCTTCTATAACTGATTTATATTTAGCATTTAGCATGCCGCTTACATTTTCAGCAACAAAGAATAAAGGATTTTTATCAGAAAGAATCCGTATGTAATCAAAGAATAATTGACCTCTGGGATCATCTATCCCTCTTCTTGCTCCTGCTATACTCCAACTTTGACATGGGGGACCACCAATAATGCCATCTATATTAGGTAAATCACTTGTAATAATCTCTCTTATATCTTGCGTATTTAAGGATGAATTTGGATGATTGTATCTGTAAGTATCCCAGATTGTCTTATCATATTCATTAGCAAACTCAATTTTAAATCCAGCTTGCTCAAATCCAAGATCTAACCCACCAGCTCCAGCAAATAATGATATTAACTTCATGTTAGACCTCAACTGTAATTAATGTTGTATCAATTAATTGGACTGGGTTATCAGGATTCTTAATTTTTTTCTCAAAAATCTGCACATTATTAAGGTCTGATAAAGTAGTTCTTTCATTAACATCAAAACTAAGATATTTAGTTTTTTCAACAAGAACATAAGCTCTCAAATTTTCACAATCGGCTTTCTTTTCTATCTCTGAAATATAGTTATAGACATTAAATGGATGTTCAATATCCCACATACCCCTGATTCTCAGTGACGTGATGCCTAAAGGATCAACTCGATTTACCCGCCCCAATTCTTTCGTTTCAGAAAATTCAACATTATTGATTTCTGTTACACCTGATTTTATTATCGTCTTAATTCGATCATATATTGAGTTTTCTGCTGCATATAACTTACCCTGAATAAAAAATAAATACTTTATTCTATTCTCATTAACAGTTCCTATAACATACCATAACTCTTTTTGCCAACTGTTGCCTACACCCTCACAATTTCTACAATTACGAGTTATCATGGGTGAATCACTGCATAACACCTGTTTAGGATACGAGCTATTTAATGCTAAACTTCCTGTACCCTCAATTTTCTTTATCTCTATCGCATCACCACCTTTAATAATTAAATCTGGTATGTTATTTTGATTACCAGACCAACTAAAGATTCTTTCTTTTTCATTATTTATTTGTTCTTCTGTTAAGTTACTTGCATTAGGTATGAACAACTTCTCAACATAAGCTTGTAAACTATCGCCCATAGCATTTGCAATAGTTCTGCTAGAAGTAACATTGGATATTACATTATCCGATTTAATGGCTAAATTACAAATGGCAGTTAACATTGATGTCATTTAAAATATTCCTAAAAATTTTTTGCGCTTAATTACTTTATTTTCTAATAGGCTATTCTGCTGTTGTCTTGGACCAGCGGGAGCATTTGAACAGAAACTTACGGTTTCGCTGATTTAATATATTTATATAATGTTGGCTTTGATATTCCCATCATTTCACAGATTTTATCAACTGTGTGTTGCTTCTCGTTATAAAGCTTTACTGCCAAATCTTGCTTATCATTACTCAGTGATTTAGGTCTCCCGCCTTTTCTACCTCGTGCCCTTGCCGCCTGAAGACCAGCTTGAGTTCTTTCGCGAATTAGATTACGTTCAAATTCAGATAATGCCCCAAAAATATGAAAAATTAGCTTACCTGAATTTGATGAGGTATCAATAACCTCATGAAGACTTTTTAACCCAATGTCTTTGGATTCGAGTAAGTTGACCATTTCAATAAGATCTTTTAGAGAACGACTTAATCTGTCTAACCGCCACACAACTAAAGTATCACCTTTACGAGCATATTTTATAGCTTCTTTTAAACCAGGTCTATCGGATTTAATTCCGCTAATTTGATCTTCAAATATTTCGGTGCATCCAGCTGTGCTAAGAGCATCGCGCTGTAAATCAAGATTTTGATCATCTGTAGAAACTCTGGCATATCCAACAAGCATATATCACCCATTTAGTTAATTAACTCATAAACTAACGCACTATATTAACATAGATTAATTTACTAAGTATATTTACTATAAATGATTGGTTTTAACGTGCATTTAAGCTTGTGTAAAATTAGTAAAGCAAACCTGGGTTTTATTTACTATTTTCCTACTACTTGCTCAAATGCTGCTTGCATCCATGTATAAACATGATTTATTATTGTATTAATATTAAAATATTATTGAAATACGATAATTATATATTGTATTAGGTAATTTTTTATGCTATTATGTATACTTCAAACTTCAGATATATTTTTTATAAAGGGTAAATTACGCCCATTTTCAGTTGAGGTGCAACACCCCAAAGGTGACGTAATTGAACATAGCTTCGGCAGGAGTTAAAAAATCCAAAGCTTTTCTGGGTCTATTGTTTAAATTATTCTCCACATATCTTATCATATCCGCATCGATGTCTCTAAAATCCGTTTTCTTT
>JAUPVU010000047.1 GCA_030916925.1 Patescibacteria group bacterium | reverse complement strand
CAATTTCCAAATATCAATATTTTGGCGGAGGGGGTGGGATTTGAACCCACGGTTCCTTTCGGAACACCTGTTTTCAAGACAGGCGCACTAGACCACTATGCGACCCCTCCAATGGAATTATAGAATTCTAAGTTTATATAATACACTGTAGTTTTACTTTTTTATAGGAAATAGTTCTTTAAACACACCAATTGAAGTGCCTTATCGACACTGATACTTAACACCAAAGCACACTTTTGAACCAAATTTTGTACGATTCATATGTGCCGTTTCCCTTCCAAAACAGCTACATTCCCATTCATTACTAGAAAATAGTGATATCCAATTGCTACTTGCAGGATAATAACTTGGGTTGCCAATGTATATCCCCAAAAAAAGTATTATGAATATTGTGGGAACAAGCCAATAACGTGAAACCTTATCAAGTAAATAGCCAAGTAAGGCATATAACATTACATTCGATAATGGAATAAAAAGACTGCTCCATTCAACTGCAATTAGATTCATTAAAATTATGGCTCCCGGAACCGAAAAAGCATATTTGAATTTGAAAATTTCTTCGAAAAACCCATAATCACTAAGAAAAAAAGCAGAGGACAAGAAGTAAATTACGTACACAACAGGAAGAACGTAAACTAATTTAAGATTGTATAGTAACTTCTTCATGCTAATTAAATAATTCTACAATTAACAATTTATTTTGCAAATTCTCTTTGATTTTCTCTAATTTGACCATCGCAATACTATTTTACTCATACTATAATTCTATTATTCCATATGAAAAAACAGAAAGTCGCTAAAGCGACCTACAAAGACTTTTGGATTGTCTTGAAATGGGTAATCAAAACTTATTATCAAATTGCCCCATACAAGACTACGGCACTACTAATTGGTAGATTTGCTCGAGATGTAAATAGTCTTATTTACGCGTTTTTCTTCGCGAAAATTCTAGACGAAATTATATCTATTGTCCAAAGCGAAAATCCATCTTTAGACTCCATATTCCCATTATTATTATCTATTACTCTATTTAGCATTGTAAGCACAATGCTATCTCAAAATCTCTATAATTACGCCAAAAGGACTCTTCGAAATACATCAAGATTTGAAATAGAACGACTTTTCTACTTAAAAATAAATAGTCTAGGGATCCAAAACTTAGAAGACCCAACTATAACTAATAAGATTAAAAGGTCATGGGATTGGATTTACGACACACTAAATCTTCTAGAAGAACTAGTCGCCACAATCTCCAGCCTGCTAACTGTAATAGTCGCGTCCATAGTTCTAATTAATATCTTTCCAATGCTTATTCCATTTATCTTTGCGATAAGTATCTTTAGAGCATTACCACAACAACGCTTCTCAAGAAAAATGTTTGAATGGCAAATAGAAAACACAGAACCAAGGCGTAAAGCTAGCAATTCCTCGGCTTGGCTACAAGATCCAAAAAGCCTTTTAGAAATTAATCTCAATAACTCATTCGAGTTCTTTGATGAAAAATTCAGGACCTTTATGTCAAAATATTCGATAGGGGCAAATCGTATACAAGCGAAAAGCGAAGCTACGAATGCTTTTTTTAATCTAATCGACGAAATTGTCCATTTGTTTATCTATATTTATCTAATTTCGAAAGCAATCCTTGGAACTATTTCGGTCGGATCAATTGTATTTACCGTTAGAGCAGCCGAAAGCTTCTCCAACCAATTAAGTAGCTTCGTCCAAACAACCATTAATCTATATGATTTTGCTTTAAAAATGACAGACTTGGTCGATATACTAAGTATGACTCCTGCTATTAAAGATGGAAAAATAGTATTAAAAGCCGATTTCACTCCCCCATCCATTGAATTTGATAATGTAACTTTTCAATATCCCAGAGCTAAAAAAAATATATTCGAAAACTTAAATCTTAAAATTAAAAGCGGAGAAAAAATTGCAATAGTAGGACATAACGGCGCTGGAAAGACTACGTTAATAAAACTAATCGCAAGAGTTTATACCCTACAAAAAGGAGCAATTTTGATAAACGACATAGATCTTAAAAAAATAAAAATAGATAGCTGGTATAAGAAAATAGGCATTTTGTTCCAAGAATTTAATTTCTATAGGCATCTAACGGTTCAGGAAAATATATATTTGGGAAGACCTTCTGACCCAATTGATGAAAATAAAATAGTTGATGCTGCAATTAGTGCCGATGCAGATGAATTTATTATGGAATATGAGAAAGGTTATGATGAATTAATGTCTGAGGTTTTCAAGGGTGGAACAACTCCTAGCGGAGGACAGAAACAGAAAATCGCTATTGCTAGGTTTTTCTACCGTAATGCTCCTCTAGCCATTTTTGACGAGCCAACCTCTGCAATTGATGCCGTATCAGAATATAAGATTTTTAATAGGATATATGGTTTCTTCGAAAACAAAACCGTTATAATTGTCTCTCACAGATTCTCAACTGTTCGAAATGCCGATCGAATTATCGTTATGGATCATGGCCAAATTGTAGAAGAAGGAACACATGATCAATTATTAGCTAAAAAAGGCGTCTATGCCAATGCTTTTAAGCTTCAGGCGGAGGGATACAAGACAACTTCTTCTAAAACCCAGGTGTAATTACTATAGGTTGTTATCTGCGCCAGAAAGTGTTAAAATACCTATCTAATATGCCTAATATTGATGAAATCACAATCTATTCTATACACCCAGATGGACAAATTCCGAATATTCCAGAAGAAGATTCATTATACCCACATGCAATTGATGAATACCTTGAAACCAACCCACAATTTACATTTGAACCTCCTGCGATAGCTGAAAATAGCCCTTTATATAAATACTTTCGACCACAAGAGGTACAAAGAAATGAAGATGGACAAATCGTCGGTGGATTGACATTACGTGAAAATGATCCAGATTATATTCACTATTTAGCTGAATTCAGTGAATTATACGAAAGATATGTCGACAATAATGTTCCCAACGACACGTATTATGCACAGGTAGGCGACATTGCGGAAATCGGCCAAAAGATAGAAGAAGTTAAAGAAGTGGCAAAAAAAGTTTCGGATTTAATTACCTACTTCACGACAGAGCAACTGCCATATTTATCGCAATTAATTGCTGAAGTTAACTGGGAAAGAACTATGATTACTGTAAATAGGGTAACTGAATTATTAACAAACCTTAAATATCACGTTGATACTGTTGTCTTATATGATGTAGCAAAAAAACATTTTTCACGTGAGATGCTTGCAAAACTATCTGTATCTAGATTACGTCAAGATTTAATTACCGATGGCAAAACCAATCTACTATGGGAAATGGTTTATTTGGGTTCGAAAGAAGCGGGTTTAATTTCAGAGGAGCAATATCAGCAAGAGAAGTCTAGGATAAACGCCTATAAAGACGAGGAATAATTTAGATTATAAATTACTTCTCTGATTTATTTCTTGTTCGATAATAAATTTATTTCGCCCATATTTCTCACTACTTGCTTCTTTAATTGCTCTGGCAACATCTAAACTTCTTGGAGAATTTTGCATGGCATCCCAATCGGTTGTCATAGCAAACGCAGGTGATGGCTGGTTATTTATTAGAAGTTTCATGTATGCCCTACCCACTTTATTATTCATCAAATCGCTTTGAGTAAAGGTTGGGTGAAAATATTTTTCTAAATAATCCGCGTCGTCCGTACCAATTCTAAAAACTCCAATACTACCAACATTTCCAAAAATTGCATCTTTAATTTTTTCTGGAAGTTGACCAATAAATTGGTTAGCAACTATCAAGTTCAATTTGTATTTTCTAGCCTCAGAAAGAATAGTCTCAATATCTGGAGTCGTGTAATTTTGAAACTCATCAATATATAAGTAAAAATCATCAATCTCTTCTCCCCTTTCCATTTTCTCAATTCGAGCAAAGGCCGCGGTTAAAAGTCTTGGTACAAGAAGAAGGCCTAGGAATCTAGAGTTTTCTTCACCTAATTTACCTTTAGACAAATCGGCAAGTAGAATTTTCTTATTCTCCATTACATCCTTTAAATCAAAGGAAGATTTAGATTGACCAAGCATGTAACGCATTGTTTTCTCAGTAATAAAACGATCCAATTTGGACACAAAATAGCCCATAACCTCGCCTTTTCTATTCTTTGTTGTGTTGGCAATTTCGTGAATCCAATAACTTTTAACTACGGGATCTTGAATATAATCCAAATATTCTTTATGAAAGTTTTCATCGACTAACAAACGCATAACTTCCACAAGTGTTCCACCTGGTTTACTCATTGCCGTCAACATACTATTTCTCAAAGCACGTTCTAATTGCGGACCCATGATTCCTTGTTTATTTGGATCATAGAGTTCATAAAGCATATCTATGAAACGGTTTATTATCATGTCCTTTTCTTTATCTGTGTTAACGTCGAGAAGGTTCAATCCCATTGGCCTATCTGAACTTGGATCAAAGTAAATTACATCATCCATTCTCTCTGGAGGAATTTGAGAGGCAATGTCATGAACAGCAGAGCCGTGAGGATCAATAAATGCAACTCCTTTACCAGCTTTAATATCTTGGATTGCCAGGAACTTCATAAATTCGGATTTACCGGTACCGGTGGTTCCTAGAACATACATGTGGCGGCGCCGATCTTCATCTTGCATAAAGATCTTAACGTCTTGGCCTCTAAAGTTAGATGTTCCAAGGTATAAACCGCTGTCGGGCAGATCGATCGGCGCCGCAGAACCTTTACTTCGTAACCAATCGATTCTTGGTGTTCGTACATTTTTATTTGGAAGGTGCCAAATTGATGCTAATTCCTGAGTATTCAAAATACTCCATCCTTTAAACCATTCTTTTTTAAATAAGAATTTTATCTCAAATGGAAGATTAATAACCTCGACAACAGGAAACAACCGTCCTAAAAATGATAAAACAAAATATTTTTCGAATCTGTCTTTTCCCTTTTTAAAACTATTGTGATTTGGTGCATCAAACTGACTGAATGCTCTTTCTAAATTTGATAAATTAACCTTGGCAGTAACTTCATCATCAGAAACAGATACTAGTCTAATTACAGTTTCAAAACCAACTTTACTAATCTTGGTTCCAACTCTCTCTAAATATTCTTCGTCCATCCTAGTCATTCCATTTCCCTTTGGTTTACCGTCTTTGTCTGTTTTATTTTTATCCGAGACATAATTCTTAATAAAAGATTTACCAGACTTTTGCCATGAATCCCCTGCAGGTCTGATTATCATTTGATATGCAACTCCTTCTCCGGGTGCAAGCTTACTCATTGCAGAAGTTAAAACAGCAATTGGGTCTGTTTTTAATTCTTCGTACGTATTTAGTGGTAAATGATTTTCTTTTCTAAGAAGCAGAGAGCAGAATTCTACTCTTCCACCTTGGCTCCAAATATCCCACGGTTTAACAACTTCCATTTCAGCTTCAGAATAAATACCGTTAAGCTGTTTCTCTACAAGTCCTGCCAAATGATTTGGCGCAACAACATAGAAATCAATCGATTCATGTGACGCTACGAT
>JAUPVU010000046.1 GCA_030916925.1 Patescibacteria group bacterium | reverse complement strand
TCGTGCAACCATAATGGCATCACTTGCACTAATAATTTCATGAATGTTGGTTACCGATTTTAATGTTTCAATTTTTGCTATTATTTTTTGATCACCTCCATGGGCTTTTATTGCCGCACGTAATGTCGTAATGTCATGCTCATCCCTGACGAATGATAAGGCTATGAAATCCACACTGTTTTTAGTTACGAATTCGATATCTTTTTTATCTTTTTCAAGAAGAGTTGGAACGTTTATTGTTGCATCAGGAATGCTGACTGATTTTCTAGGTCCGAGTACTCCCCCTTCAATTACCACCGTTTTAATATAATTTGCAGTTTTTGATTGAAAATCTAATTCTACTTTTCCGTCGTCTATAAGGATTTTGTTACCTCTTTCAATTCCGCTAATTAAATTTATATCT
Source organism: Patescibacteria group bacterium (assembly GCA_030916925.1). Classification (GTDB taxonomy): domain Bacteria; phylum Patescibacteriota; class WWE3; order 2-01-FULL-39-13; family 2-01-FULL-39-13; genus JAUPVU01. The sequence continues at coordinate 2,621 of JAUPVU010000046.1, read as the reverse complement.
CTAAATGGAATACATATTTCGCCTGGTATATTTCTTGGAGTTAAATATACGGTTTGACCTTCTTCTAGATTCATTTTTTCAATACCGTCTGGAAAATTTCCAATTCTAAGTTCCGGTCCCTGTAAATCTGCGAAAATTGCGACTTCTGTATTTAATTTTTTAGCGACTTCTCTGACGAGTGCAATCTTTTCACCATGCCACTGATAATCATTATGTTTTAGATTAAATCTAAAAACATTTACACCTGCATGAATTAATTTTTCTATAATTTCAGGTGTTTCAGTAGCTGGGCCGAGTGTGATAATTATTTTTGTGCGTTTCATTTTGGATATTATTATTTTATATTGTAACCTTATCAGCTTAGCAGATTTTTGACTTCCCTACCCTACTCTGTTTGCAAACTCTCACGCCTGGTTACAAAATATTCTACAGTAATATTCTGGCCAAATGTACTAATTAAGAGTCGTTATTTATTTAGTTAATTTGACACCGAATTGGCGGCGAGACGCTTCAATTATTTTATCTTGATGGCCGGATATATTTTTTGGTAATGGTAGTGTATAGAATGTAAATGGTGGCGACATTGTTTGTGACATCATCATTCTCATAATCATTTGGAATTTATCCAGGCCGTTAGAAAGATCTTCAGCTTCCACTGCCCCACCAAATTCCTTATATAAAATTTCAGAGTCTTTTGCACCAACGTTATAACAGGCGATAGACCCGATATTTCCTAGAATTGCGTTCATAACATCCTCATCAATCTGTGTTATGTATTGATTTGCGAGGATAAGCCCTAGCTTATATTTTCTAGCCTCTGATAATATTTTTGAAAAAGAAGTCGTGGCAAAATTTTGAAACTCATCAACATATAAGTAAAATGGAATTCTCTGTTCCTCAGGAATAAATGCTCGGTTCATTGTGGCCACTTGGATTTGAGTAATTATCATCGAACCAAGTAGAGCAGCATTATCCTCCCCTAGTTTACCTTGAGATAAATCGCATAAGAATATTTTTTTATTATCCATAAGCTCGCTAATGTGAACTTTTGATTTTGGCCATTGAATAACTCTTCTAATAATTGGAGATGTTACAAATTGACCAACTTTATTTAGGATTGGAGCGATTGCTTCGTCGCGGAATTTTTCAGTCATTGAGTCGAATTCTTTAGTCCAGAATTGATGGATTTGTGGATCTTCGATTCGTTCTAATACTTTTGCTCTATAACTTTTATCATGAAGGATCTTCATGACGTCAGGAAGAGTTGCGTCTTGAGCATATACTAAAGTGAATAAAACATTTCTAAGTATATGCTCAAGACGCGGACCCCAAGAGTACGAATAAATCTTATAGAAAATCGCGATTATTCCAGAAACCATCAATTCCCTTTGGCTTTCATTTCTAACTTCCAAAATATTTAGAGGATATGCATACTCTGGATCCGATGGATTAAAATAGCAGACATCGTTAATTCTATTTTTAGGAATATATTTAAGAATAATATCAATTGCATCTCCATGTGGATCTAAGAAGGCTATTCCATGACCCTTACGTATATCCTCAATGGCCATGTTAACTAAAAGGACTGACTTACCTGTTCCAGTTTTTCCAACGATGTATAGGTGCCTCAAACGATCCTTCGCTGTTATCCCAAATATTTGAGATCTGTTTTTATACGTAGCTTTTCCGATAAAAGTTAAATCCTTTTTCTCATCATCAGTCATGTCTGGCCTTGCTATTGGCAATTCTTCTGGTCCATCAAGTACCAATTTCTTACCCCACATTATATTTGGAATATCTTGATTTCCTTTCGGCATATGCCAAACCGATGCGATTTCAGCGATGTTGAGAATATTCGAAGTTCCAAATGGACTGTGAGAAAGGATTGCTTCAAAAAGCTTTTTCTCTTTCATAAATCCTGGTTTTGATAGTTTAAAATAATTGCCGACTGGATTTGCATAGATATTAAAGGACGAAGCTAAGGCATTTAAATTACTAGCACTATCGGTAATTAATCGTGCATTGCAGTAGAAGCCGTTAAATTTTATCTTTTCTTGTATTTGAGCGATTTTTGCTTGAGCCGATTGCGATACGGTTTCTGCGCTTGAGAGTTTAGTAACTGTTTGTAAGGCCTTTGTTTGCCATGAATTATCTGCTGGTCTTACTATAATTTGAACCCAAAAAAATGCTCTAGGATCCGCCGATCTAGACATTGATGATAAAACAGACGTTATTGGGTCCACTTCCATAGTACCTTCAGGATTTTTTATTGGCAGAAAGTTATTTCCCGATAAATTTAGTTCAGCAAATGAAGTTCCTACTAATCGTTCCTCATTTATTAAAGTTTCTAAAGGCAATGCGGTTACATCCGCTTTTTGATATTGAGCCAATATTTGATTGTATAAATGCTCTGATACGTTATCGGTACTTCCAACAATAAAATATATGTTTTGATTCAAGGATATTATGTTGAATGAATAGTACGTAGGTGCGATTTTAGTGAATAGGCTAGTTATGCCCTTCGATTTAGGTTGTACAAATAGACTGCTAAACAACCCATATGCCTGTTGAGTTGTATATTCATTGTTTCTAGGAACCTTTACTAGCAGAAATTTCATATC
>JAUPVU010000005.1 GCA_030916925.1 Patescibacteria group bacterium | reverse complement strand
CACCTTTACCTGAGCCGTGACCACGACCAACTCTTTTTCCACGTGATTTGTGTCCTAATATTCTAGTTAGATTATTTAATGATATTGCCATATTATTTTATTACGATTCTTAACTTTTTTAATGCATCTACCGTTGCGTATGCATTATTAATTTGATTAGTACTTCCAATAACTTTAGCAGAAATATTTCTAATACCGGCTAATTCGAAAATTTGTCTAACACTACTTCCTGCAATAATTCCAGCTCCATCTGGTGCTGGCTTCATAAATAATTTAGATGCACCATGTTTAGAAGTTACTTCATGTGGAATACTACCGTTTGTAGTAATTGGCACATCGAATACATCTCTCTTAGCCCTATTTATAGCTTTTTTCATTGCGACCATATTCTCTTTCGATTTAGCGATACCAATTCCGACTCTTCCGGATCTATCACCAACAACCGCAAGTGCTGAAAAGTGATAGGATGCTCCACCCTGTCTTTTTGTTGAAACTCTTCTAACATTCAATACCTTCTCTTCGAATTGTTGAACTCTTTCTTCGCTTTGTTGTTCCATTGGCCTACCTAATTTTCTTTCCATATTTTTATAAATTAATTCCCTTAGAACGAATTCCCTCTGCAATATTTTTAACTCTCCCGTGGTATCGATAACCATTTCGATCAAAAATTGCACTTTCAATTTTTAAACTTTTTAATTTCTCTCCGATATTTTCTCCAACTTCTAGGGCAATTTTAGATTTAGATCCTTTGAATTCTGTAGCAACAGAAGACTCAGAAGCTAACACCTTTCCTTCACCGTCATTAATTACTTGTGCATATATATTTTTATTTGATCTGAATACACAGATTCTTGGTTTATCTACGGTTCCTTTACTTAATCCTCTTGATCTAGTGTTTCTTCTTTGTTTTGCTGTTTGATGATTTTTTTTCATATTTCTCCTTTAAATTTACTTCTTAGAAGCCTTTCCTTGTTTTCTCTTAATTATTTCGTCCTTATATTTAATCCCTTTACCTTTATATGGTTCAGGTTTTCTTATTGCTCTTATATTAGCAGCAACTTGCCCAACTGATTGTCTATCAATTCCGGATACCTTAATCATCGTATTACCTTCAACATCTAAAGTTATACCTTCTGGTGCTATCACTATTACTGGATGAGAATATCCAATTTGAATCTTTAAATCTTTACCGGCTTTTTCAACTCTGTATCCAACTCCTACTAATTCCAATTCTTTTGTGAAACCTGTATTTACACCTACGACTGCATTATTTATTAATGCCCTTGCTAATCCCCATTGAGCTTTTCCTTCTGGATTTGTGGTATCTTTTAAAGTTAATTTTAAAAATTCTCCATCTGGTTTAACCTCAATAATGTCATGAACAGGAACTTCCAAAACACCTTTAGGACCTGTAACTGTTACAAAACCTTTTTTCATATCGATTTTTGTATCTGTATTTAGTTTTATTGGTGTATTTCCGATTTTACTCATTTTTAATAAACTACAAACAAAACTTCTCCACCTAAATGTTTCTTTCTTGCTTCTTTACTCGACATAATACCTCTTGGAGTTGAGACCACATAAACTCCTAACCCACCTAGTACTGGTTTTAGATCTCGGGATTTTGCATACATCCTTAAACTTGGTTTAGAGACTCTTTGTATGTGACTCAGGGATGAAACCCCATCAACATATTTTAGAGTTATATTAATTCCCTTAATCTTTCTACCCTCTAATTTGAAAACTTTAAAGTCTTCTATAAAACCATTATCTTTTAAAGTTTGTAAGACATTCTCGTTCATCACTGAATGAGTGACTTCAAGATTTGGCTTATTAACGCTGTATGCGTTTCTTATTCTTGTTATTAAATTTCCTACTGTATCAATACTCATATTTTTACCAGCTTGCCTTTCTTATACCAGGTAATACACCTTGGTGGGCTAACTCTCTAAAACAAATACGACAAATTTTAAACTTTCTCATATATCCGCTATCTCTTCCGCATCTCTCACAACGATGATACTCGCGAACCTTATATCTTTTTTTCTTCTTCCATCTTTCGATTAAACCTTTTCTTGACATAAATTAATCTTTAAAAGGCATTCCTGTGGCCTTTAATAAACTATATGCATTCTTAGAATCACGAGTTGTCGTTTTTACAGTAATCTGCAAAGGTTTATTATACGTTATTTTATTAGCGTCTACCTCTGGAAAAACTAAATGCTCTCGTAATCCTAAATTATAATTTCCACTGTCATCAAAATTCTTTTTTGTAACTCCTCTAAAATCTTTGACCCGAGGGAGTACTATTTTAACTAATTTCTCATAGAAATCCCACATCTTTTCGCCTCTTAAAGTTACGGCGATTCCAACGATCTGGCCTTCTCTTAATTTAAAATTTGAAATGGAAACCTTAGAAGGCCTCTTGTTAGGATGTTGACCAGTAATTGCTGCCAAATCCGAAACACACTCTTCTACAAAAGTTTTGTTATCTCTCATCTTTCCAATACCCATGTTTATAACTATTTTCTCAAATCTTGGAACAGCTTGAACTGAACTTAGATTCAGTTCTTTTTTTAATTCCATCTTAATTTTTGATTCAAAATCTTTTTTGATACTCATTTTATTTGCCTAAAACATCACTAGACTTTTTACTAAATCTGAATTTCTTACCATCTACCATTTTGTAACCAACCTTAGTCGGTTTATTTAGCTTTGGGTCAATCAACATAACATTTGATACGTGAATTGGCCTTGAAACTTGAACTTTTCCACCAGGTTCATTATTTTTTGGTTTAACATGTTTGGTGAACATATTTAAATTCTCTACAAGTACTTTGTCAGACTTAATATATATTCTCTCAACAAGACCTTCAGCGCCTTTATCTTTTCCTGCTATTATTTTTACTTTGTCACCTTTTCTAATTTTCATATGATTACCAGACTTCTGGTGCTAACGAAACTATTTTACTGAACTTTAAGTCTCTTAATTCTCTAGCTACTGGTCCAAAAATTCTTGTACCTCTTGGATTATTAGCAGTGTCGATTATAACAGCTGCATTATCATCAAATCTAATATAACTTCCATCACTTCTTCTTAATTCTTTTCTAGTACGTACAATAACAGCCTTTACTACCTGATGATCTTGAATAGTAGTTCCTATACCGGTGGTTCCTCTTACAGAACAAACAACGATATCTCCAATACCGGCAGACTGTATAGTCGAAAAACCAGGAATATTGATAACATTTAGTTTCTTTGCTCCTGAATTATCTGCACATTTTAATATTGATTCATGTTGTACCATTTTATTTTCCTTCCTCCTTAGCTGCTGCTATATACCAACATTTATTCTTACTCATTGGTTTTCCTTCTTCAATATTTACGACTTGATCTAGTTCCACCTTATTATCAAATAAATGAACCATAAAATTTTTATGTGATTTATATCTTTTCTTATATCTTGGATGTATCTTTATAGTCTCAACACTAACAACTGCTGTGCTCGCCATTTTTAAAGATACTACTTTACCTGTTAAAATCTTTTTAGCCATTTAATGCCTCCTTCTCTTTTGAGATTGTAATTAACTGAGCTATCTCTCTACGTAAATTTTTTATTTTTCTAACATTTTTCTCTTTACCCATTCCTAATTCTATTTTTTGTTCGATAGCTTCTTTACGCTTTTCAATAATAATCTTCGCAAGGTCTGCGACTTCTTTTTTTCGTAAATCTGCTAAATTCTGCTTTGCCATATAACTTAATAACTATATATCATCTTTACTAATAAACTTTGTAAGTACCGACAGCTTTGCCGCTGCTTTTGTGAAAGCTTCTTTTGCAATAGCTCTTTCTACACCTGATATCTCGAATAAGATTTTTCCAGGTTTGATAACGGCTGCATAATGATCGACCTCACCTTTACCTTTACCCATTCTAACTTCAAGAGGTTTCTTAGTTACAGGCTTGTCAGGAAATAACCTGATCCAAACTTTTCCACCTCTCTTAGTTTCTCCAGAAATCGCTTTTCTAGCGGCTTCAATTTCTTTTGAAGAAATTTGTCCTCTAGTTACAGCTTTCAATCCATAATCACCAAAGCTTAAGGTAAAACCTCTAGTACTTATTCCTCTGTTCTTTCCCTTCATCTGTTTTCTAAATTTTGTTCGCTTTGGCATTAACATAGAATTTTCCTTATGAACTTATTTCTCCTTTATTTATCCATACTTTGATGCCAATAGTACCGCCTCGTGTATATGAAACAGCTTTAGCAAAATCAATATCGGCTCTTAATGTTTGTGTAGGAACAGCACCTTTAGATACCATTTCTTGACCTGCAATACTATTTGGCCCTTGGATAGTACCGGCGATTTCAATCCTGACTCCCATTGCGCCAGATTCCATTGCTCTTTCTGCGGCGACATTCATTGCTCTTCTTGCACTAATTCTTTTCTCAAGTTGCAAAGCTATTGTTTCAGCAACAATATTTGCACTCATGTTAGGTAATTTCATTTCTTCTATTTGTAATTCAATATCTGATTTAGTTAATTTTGAAAGTCCGAGTCTCATGGTCATAAGACCAGAACCTTTCTTTCCGATTACAATACCAGGTCTTGAAACACGAATAGTAATTTTAACAGCTTTTATCGATCTTTCAATTAAAATCTCATCAATACCAGCACCTCTTAATAATTTGGCGATATACTTACGAATAGCATCATCTTCTAAAAGATATTTAGAATACATGTCATCTTCGGCAAACCAAGTGGCTTTCCAATCTTTAGTTATTCCAGCTCGCATTCCGCGTGCATCTACTTTTTTACTCATTTGTTTTTTCTTCTGTACTATTTAAACTACCGATTATTACAACAAGATTCGTGGTCTTTTTCTTCATTGGATGATATGTTCCTCTTCCGGCAGGAGTACCTCTTCCCTTTAAGAACACACCTTGTCCGACTTTAACATCTGCAACATATAAATTATCTTTTGGCTCTTGAGATTTTGAGGTCGCGTTCGCAATAGCAGAGTTTAATAAAACCAATATTCTATCGCTAGCTTTTCTCTTATCAAATGATAAGAAATCTATACACTCATTAACTTTTTTACCTCTGATAAAATTCGCAACAAGTTGAACTCTTCGTGGAGACACCGGCAAGTTTTTGATGGAACTTGTTGATATTAAATTGTATTTATCAAGTGCGTTAGATACTTTCATTTTTATTTTTTACTATTTGCATGACCTTTGAAGGTTCTAGTTGCAGCAAACTCCCCAAGTTTATGACCAACCATAGATTCCGTAATATATACTGGCAAATGTTTTTTACCGTTATGAACTTCTAATGTTAATCCCACCATCTCTGGAGTGATACTTGAAGCTCGTGCCCAAGTTTTAATTGGCTTTCTATCACCAGCTCTTTTTGCATTATTAATTTTTTTTATCAAATTTTCGTCTACAAATGGACCTTTTTTAGCTGATCGTGACATTTTTACTTACTCCTTCGGTCTTTAACTATATATTTGGATGTATGCTTTCTATTTCTGGTCTTCTTACCCTTAGATTTATTTCCCCATTTATCAACTGGTTGTCGTCCCATTGCTTGGCTATAAGAACCACCTAGTGGGTGACCATCAGATCTTGCTTTACCTCTGGTTGTAGGACGTACACCCATATGATGTCTTCGACCTGCTTTACCAAAACTTATTAGCTTCCATTCTTCTAAACCGACCTGACCTATTGTAGCATAGCATTCTGCCAAAAAATTACGTACCTCTCCGCTTGGCATTTTCACCGTAACGTATTTTCCTTCTTTTGCAGTTAACTGTCCTGCTGTACCCGCTGATCTAATAAACTTACCGCCAGCTTTGGGATAAAGTTCAATATTATGAATAGCAACCCCAAGTGGAATATTCTTCATCGGCATAGCATTACCGGTTAAGGCTTCTGCTTTTTCACTTGAAATAATCTTATCTCCAATATTTAATCCTGCTGGACTTAGAATGTATCGATACTCTCCATCCGGATATGAAATTAAGGCGATTTCACATGTTCTATTAGGATCATAATCGATAGAAATGACTGTACCCGAGATATCATATTTATTTCTCTTAAAATCTATTAATCTATATCTCTTTTTAGCACCTGCAAATCTATGTTGAACACTAATTCTTCCAGCTGATCTACCAACAGCGCCTCTTAAACTAATTGTTAGCTTACTGGTGATTTTCTTATTTTTTCTATTGTTGGTTGAAGATTGACCAACAATGTTAGTCATATCTCTTCGTCCAGGACTTGTTGGTTTATATTTTCTTATCATTTTTTATTGCCTCCAGTAAAAGCTTTGATAGTATCTTTTTCTGCTAACTCGACGATTGCTTTATGTTTAGCACTTTGTAAAAATTGCTTTCTGCCTTTTACCCAGCTCTTTTTACTTTTTGGCGCTGTTTTTAAAACATTAATATTTAATACTTTTACTCCATATAAACTCTCGACTGCGGCTTTAATAGTTCCTTTGGTTACATTACTTGCAACTTCAAAAGTATATTTATTCTCTTTTTCTACCAACATATTGGATTTTTCTGTTAATACTACGCCTTTGATTATTCCTAAATAATTCATAATCTTTCTCCCAATCTTTCTATTGAATTAATATCTACTAAAACGGTATCGGCATTAATTATTTCAAAAGCGTTTGCTTCTCCGATATTTACAACATTAACATTTGATAAATTTCTGAAAGATTTATTTATCACTGAATTATTATCGTGTAATAAAACGAATCTTGAAGTTTTATTTAATTTATCGACCAATCCTTTTCCTGTTTTTGTGCTTGGAGTATCAGTTAAACCAAATTCAACTGCATACATTTGGCTGTCTTTTGCTTTTTCGGCTAATACGTATGTGAATACCTGTTTCTTGAATTTCTTATTTAAATTCAAACTCATATCTTTTGGTTTAGGTCCTAATGCAACTCCACCTTTTACCCATAAAGGAGATCTTGTTGACCCGGCTCTTGCACGTCCAGTTCCTTTTTGTGCGAAAGGTTTTTTTCCACCACCACTTACTTCTGCTCGAGTTTTAGTACTAGATGTACCTTGGTGTTGGTTGGCCATAAATACTTTTACATATCTCAATACCATATTGTCAGAGGTCTTTTCAACATCAAGTTGCTTGATATCTATTTCCTTATT
>JAUPVU010000004.1 GCA_030916925.1 Patescibacteria group bacterium | reverse complement strand
TTCAAATTGATCTGTGATGTAGTTTTGAATTCCTCTGCCTAGACTTATTAATAGAAGTACTGAAGCGACTCCAATAATAACTCCAAGCATGGTTAACCCAGATCTAATTTTGTTACTGTTTAGAGCGATTACAGCACTTCTAAAGGTTTCAGAAATATTAATCATCGACAATTTCTCCATCTTTAATAACTATTTTTCTTTTTGCCTCGTTAGCTAATTCGTCATCATGCGTTACTATAATTATTGTTTTTCCTTGTTGATTTAGTTTATGAAATAACTTTATTATTTCTTCACCTGTTTTAGAATCTAAATTTCCGGTAGGTTCATCTGCAAGAATTATTGCAGGATCATTTATTAGTGCTCTCGCAATTGCTACTCTTTGTTTTTGTCCTCCAGAAAGTTCATTCGATTTATTATTTTTTCGATCTCCGAGTCCTACAATTTTTAGCATTTCTTCTGCTTTCTCATTCCAATGAGCACTTGGAGTATGACTATATTTAAGTGGAAGAATTACATTATCAAGGGCCGATGTACGTTGTAAAAGGTTAAACGATTGAAAAACAAATCCGATTTCTTTATTACGAATTTTAGCTAGGTGCTTTTCATCCATTGAACTGGTTTCAATACCATTTAAGAATATTTGACCTTGTGTTGGTGTATCTAGCAAGCCAATAAGGTGCATTAAGGTGGATTTGCCTGATCCTGATTTGCCTGTTATTGCAACGAATTCACCGTCTTTGATATCTAAAGAGACGTTTTGTAAGGCGTTAATCGTATCTCCTCCAAGTTTATATGATTTATAAATCCCTTTTGCTGAAAGAATGATTTTCTTTTTTTCATTTTTCATGGCTATGGTGTTGTTATTACTTTTGCATATTCACCTTCTACTAACTCTTGATCTGAAGTAGAAGGAATGACGATGGTGTAATTGTTTATGTCAGTTTTTATTTCCGTATAGATGTCACCTTCTAAACCAATTTCAATAGGAAGTTTTTTTAATTTTCCATCTTCGATTATCCATACAAAATAATTATTATTTTCTTCGACAACTTCATCAAAAATTAGTGTGTCTACTGGTTCGGTTTTTGCAACGACAATATCAACATCGCCTGTCATTCCAAGTAAAATTGGATTTGCATCGATTTGGTCAACAGATATTTTTATGCGAAGTACACCTGATGTTCCGCTTAGTCTGACGTATTCTGGAACTTCGGTAATTTTTCCAGTAAATATTTCATCTGGAAAGGCATCAAATGTAATATTAACTGCCTGCTCTAATTTTACGAATTCAAAATCCTCTTGATCTAACTCAATCTCGAAATAGAGATTTGATAATTCTGCGAGGGTGACTATTGTTTCACTTGCCGTTGCTGTTTCGCCAATTTTTTTATTGGAATTTATTATGGTTCCATCAAACGGAGCATAGATAAAATAATTTGGAAGAACATTTATTTGTGAGCGATAAGCGGCTTCTGCTTGGCTCACCTGTTCATTTATTCTTCGAAATTTAATTTCGTATTCGTTTTCGCCACCCGCGGCGTCTTTATTGTCTGCAAATTGCTCAATAAATAAATCACGGTCCCTAAGGGCAATATCTCTAGCATCTTTATATGCCTTTGCTGATTGTGATTGAGTCGAAGTATTAATTGACGCAAGAAGTTTACCTTTTTCAACTTTCATTCCCTCTTCTACAGCAATAGAAGTAATTATTCCAGAGGCTTGGAATGATAAGTTTGCTTGATTGCTAGATTTCATTGATCCAGAAGCTGAAACAGTACGTTCTACTTCGTTTCTTTCAATTAATACTTGTTCAACTTCTTGGACTTTTGGCTTGGTAAAATACCAATATCCGACACCTGCAAGCACTAAAATTACTGCTGAAATGATTATAATTGTTCGTTTTTTCACCTATATATTTTAGCAGAAAAAGTTCGATATAGTAGAAAGATTCTATTATCATGGTGCCGAGAAGAGGATTTGAACCTCCAAGCCTTGCGGCACTGCCTTCTGAAGACAGCGTGTCTGCCAGTTTCACCACCTCGGCTAAATAGGGTTTGCTCTGATTAAAGGTCGTAACCTTTTTATATTATAAGGCTTGGATTTTAGAAATAGTATTAGTAACACATTTTACCCACGGTGCGTCTTCTGCAACGCCATTGGCTTTTTCAACCGATGCTGGAGTGTACCATTTGACAATATCAACAGGTTCTAATCCCTTATCTTTTTTACGGGCTATTCCTCTCGTAACTCTTCCGATGCATTCTTCCCAGCTAGTACAGCCATAACCATTAACTGCTTTTGTAGTATCGTTACTGTCCGTTACAGCCCATCCCCATGCATTGTAAGATTCTTGTCCGCCAAATTTTGGTGTTACTTTTCCACCAGTACTTTCACACATTCCAATGGCTGCTACAAGATATGGATTAACTCCATTTTCTTTTGCATGAAATACAAAATCACAACCGTTACCTTCTAACGGTGCATTAATATTTCCAAAATACGTATCGATTTTTTTTGCAATTGTTAAATCACAAGGTCTTCCATTTTCATCAACTGTTAATTCGCTAACAAAAGTTGAGTCATGTGTTGCGGAAGATAAATCAATTTGAATTTGAGATTCTTCGACTACGTTTTCGGATTGTGCAAAAGTTAATCTAGAATTTGTATCAGGAAGTTTAGCTAATAAATAAACTCCCACTAATAATACTGCAATAGAAAGCGTGTAGTAATAAATAAATGGGAGAAAAAATACTTTAGGTTTCGATTCAATTTCCATCAAAATGAGTGTAGCAAAATGATATAGGTGGTGCAAATGTCATGGTTCTATTTAATGATTGTTATGAGTGGCTATATAATTCTCGATTAATCTTATATCATCGATATCTTTTGGACGGGCGAAATTATTATTTAACCAACTTTGTTTAACTTCTAATAGAAATTGAATTGTTATGTATCGGACATTATCTATAACTATTGAATGTTCTAGCATATCGGAAAAGCTCCAGGTCTTGTTAATTACAGTCCAGCTAAATCCTATTTCAAAAATATCATCTGATAGAACTTCGAATTCAATATCGGCATGCTTTTGGACTATAGTAAACCGCGGATTTTTTGAGAGTTCATAATATTTTTCTTTTGTAACGATAAGGTCGATATCTGCACTCTCTCTGATATTCAATGCATTTAGAATTCCAGAGCCGATGACGATTGAATTTGAGGGAGTTAATTTTAGTTCGGCGAGTTTATTTTGTACTTGATCCATTATGGTTATTTATATAATGACTTTTAAATTTTGTTGTCCCCTTATTATACCAAGATATAACATATCTCTAAAACAATAAGGTCATATTCCCCTTTCTCGGTGTTTTCTCGGAATTGATTTGTCGAGCGGACTTTCGTTCGAATGTTTTAGCTTCTAGGATACTTTCTAACTAGTGGATTCCGTAGTAAGTATACTTCCAAACAGTTTCGGCAACTGTTTGCAAACTTTCGGCACTGCATTTTTCTATCGTATCGTTTGTAGTCGCATATTGTGGATAATCATAATCAATAACGAGGAAACTTGGTATACCTGCTTGGTTAAGGGAGGTGTGATCATCTCGAATTTCTGGCCGAATCTCATTTTGAAATATATCTCCGTTAATTTTGCCTGCGATATCCCAAAACGATTCTGTCTGGCTTGGCGCATTCTTTACAGATGACGCTTCTTTAAAAATTTTTAAATCTTTTTCACAAACCATGTCTAACACGACACCGGTAACTGGTTTTTTGTCCCCATAAATCTCATTCAAATGTTCAATAAAATAAGTGGACCCGAGAGGTTTCCAATTTGTAAAATCCCCTCCCTGACTTTCCTCTCCTTCCTCGCCATCAAAAAACACAATATCAATGCCAACGCTCGGTAGAATGGGAGAACTTCCAAAATGACGCGCTAGTTCGACTAGCACAGCAACTCCTGAAGCAGAGTTATTAGCCCCTGGTGAAGGAAGGTTTTGATTCGAAGAATTTTTGAAAGATATCTTTTGGCTATCGTAGTGCGTTGCGAGTATTATTCGCTTTGTCTGCGTCGGATGAAGCCTTGCGATAATATTAGTCAGCTCGTATGAATTTCCCCCAGATTCAGTGTGTTGCCAAGTCTGTGTCTTTACTTCATGTGTCAGTTCGGTCATCTCAGCAATAAGGAAATCTTGCACTTGTTTGTGTCCAGTCGCGGTTGGGTACCTGGGGCCATAGCGTAGTTGCTGGTCAATAACTGCGAGCATATCCTCACCATCAAAATCATTATTCTGATTAAATGATCTTTGCAATACTTGGCCTGTCAAATACTCTACTGGTGAATAATCATCCGTCATTATCGGATATGGTGATAAGTCAAACCTGTCTATGTCTATAACTTTATCTTTCAAGGAACGGATAACAGGATCAGTATCCATAATAATCGAGGGTGCATTTAAATCAATAAGTTTATCACTGTTATAGCCCACAAAAATTATATTTTGAGATTTGGTTTTAGACGGTGATTCAACGGCGAAAAGATAACTGTTAGGAAAAACTTTTTGAAAAGTTTTAATTTCTGACATGATTAGTGAGGGCTGTTGTCGCGACAAATCTCCGATCATATTTGCGACAAAGACTCCGTCTTGGTTAAGTTTTTTTTTTGAAATTTCAAAAAATTCTTGAGTTGTAAAATGGGCTGGAATTGAAAAAAGCGAGTAGTATACATCGCTAAAAATTAAGTCGTAGTTTTTATTTGAATCATGAAGTAAACGACGGCCATCATCTGTATAGTTGTTTAATCGTGGATTATCGTCTACACCAAAATATTTTTTTGCGAGGTTGTATAGAGACGGTTCTATCTCTGAAACATCTATGATAGCGTCCGGAAGGTCTGCGAGTAGTGCTTTTGGTATCGAATACGCTCCGCCGCCTATAACAAGAGCATTTTTAATGTCTGGATTAAATACTTTATAGAGTGAATAATATTTTGTGTAACCGTAAGCTAAATCTTTCGGATTATCAGAATCCAAAAACATGGCACCGGAATTGCTACGATCTTGCTGAAAAAATCTTGTTGGCCGTCCATCAAACTGCCCATCATATATAGTGATTTTTTCGTATACTCCGTCTTTGCTATAAAGAACGTTTTTTCTTGATGTGTTAGAAATATACAGTAAGATACCGATCATAACTGATATCACTAATAAAGATTTGATTAGATATTTTTTTTCACCTAATATAAAAAGCGGTATCAAGCCGAGGAAGAATAACACTACTCCGTTTGCAATAATAATTTGATTAACTCCAAAAAATGGAATAAGTACAAAACCTGCAGATAAACTTCCTACGATGCTTCCTAAAGTAGACCAAAAGAAAATTTTTCCCGCAACGGTTCCAACTCCTTGCTCTGGAAAATTTACACTTTGAAGTTTAACGGCATATGGTGATAATGTTCCGAGTAGAAATGCAGGAGGAAAAAATATAAGTAGAGATGAAACTAGCGGCCCAACTGAAATTGAAAGAGCATAACCCAACATTGGCAGAGCAAACGTGCCGACAATATGAAACAAAAGCAAAATAAGGCCGCTCAAGAGAATTATGCTGAAAAACCAGCGCATTGTGGCGTGGCGATCGGCAAATCGACCTCCAATGTAGTATCCCACACTCAGTGCGGCAAGAATGACACTTATTACGCTTGATACTGTAAAAATCGTGTTTCCGTAGAACGGAGAAAGGACACGTGTTGCAACTATCTCCATAATCAAAACGCACGCTCCTGTGATAAAGACAGTTATTGGAAGTATGTTGTGCTTGATCGATTTCAACATGTAATTGGTGCCCTTGATAGGATTCGAACCTATGACCTACTGCTTAGAAGGCAGTCGCTCTATCCAACTGAGCTACAAGAGCAAATTCGTACTAAATTATTAAGCTTCTCTAATTTGGTGCCGAGAAGAGGACTTGAACCTCCACCACCGATTAGAGTGACATGCTCCTAAGGCATGCGTGTCTGCCAATTCCACCATCTCGGCTCATACCTCGATGGTGCGCTAAGGGTTTCGCGAAATCCATCTCGGCGTGCTTATTACTATACTAAAAGCCTAACACGTAGAATTTTAGCAGAAACACAGGGTTTTTTAAAAGATAATCTTGGTCGCAACTTTACATTAAATCGGTTGATACCTAATGCACGTATGACTAATGCATGAATAAATGGTGCACCATCTGGGACGATGTTCGAACCTATTTGACCTCAACAATTGATCCAAAAGAGAAGTCTGCTCTTCTTGTTGCCATTTCTTATTTTAAAAAGGAGGGACAACAATGAACTGGTTCAAATGCGCTAAATCAATCCCAAATATAGTACCTTCTATATTATATGATGAGAATACCTTTTATCAAACCTTCTTTAAGGATTTAGAATCCTGTCGAAAGGAGGTGATAATCGAGTCCCCTTTTATAACTAGCTCAAGAATGGAGAAATTTTATCCAGCATTTAAAAAAATGCTGGATCGTAGAACTAAAGTTCTTATTATTACAAGAGATCCCTCAGATCTAGATGCAAAAATTAGAGATTTTGCTACAAATGAGATTATGCAAATGGCAGATATGGGAATTGATATTACTTTATTAAAAGGTAACCACCACCGCAAACTTGCAATCATAGACAGAAATATAACTTGGGAAGGAAGCCTAAATATTCTTTCTCAAAACAATAGCATCGAGATTATGAGAAGAATTGATTGCAAGCATACCGCCGAACAATTGATTAGGTTTTTAAAGTTAAAAGTATAAAATTAGTTGGCGTTATAATTAAATTTATTGAAAGGAAAAATTATGGACAATAATGATCAAATATTAAAAAAGACTGAGCTTGTAATTGATGCTATTTCGTATGCTCATAAAAATCAATTGGATATCAATAATGAGAGTGATGTAAAAGAAATACTTAAAGCTGTAGATTCCGAAAATGCAGATAAGACT
>JAUPVU010000045.1 GCA_030916925.1 Patescibacteria group bacterium | reverse complement strand
ATTTGAGCACTAATGTCTTTTGGATCAACTGATCCATCCATTAATGCACCAACCTCCATGGGTGAAATTTCAACACCCGCAGTATCTTTAGGAGGATCGTACATCCTAACTATCACAGAATCTTCATTTTCAAATTTAGGCCTGCTTTTTTTCCAAATAACTGGTATAGCGAACAAGGTTATAGCATTAATAAAAGCAAGATAAATCAAGAATAATTTTACCCACCAACTGGTGAAATCTTCTTTCATTTGATATAGGGATAAAATACCTGTAGGAAAATTAACTGCAAAAGTCAGTCCCTCCGATGGCTGAAATGCTCGATTAGATTTGACTAAAATTGAATTGCCATCTCGTGAGAATGTACAATCCTTCGCTTGTGAACCTTTTGCTCCCGTATAACAAATAGTTTCCTCTAAATTGAATCCGCTAGAAATTAATTCATCAGTTGGCGTAATTTTTGCAGTAACACTTTGAATAGGAACATTCCATTGGTTTCCCGTAACATTCCAATACAATTCATCTTTATCTTCAAAAGTCTCAATCGCGCCTTTGTATGTGTACGTGATCACGTATGGATGCTTGCCAGTAATCGTTGAATCAGGATCTCCAATTTTAATTACAGTATCACCTTCAGATTTACTTACCTCATAAATATATTTCTTACCGTTTAGATCAGTGACATTTTGAACTTTCAAATCAGCAAGATAAGTTTTTCCATCGTTTACGTTTTTTGTTTTAAAAGGAATGTTTCTATAAATTCCATGACGATCCTCTGTTCCAAAGTTATATAAGATGGTTTCTATTATCCGTATGGTGGAATCCTTCTCAAGAATAATATCAGAATGAAAAGCCTCTATTCGTTCTGTAGTAGCAGATACCGCTATCGGAAATGAAAGTGAAATGAGTAAAATTCCTACAAAGCCAATTAACTTTTTTAACATGATACTATTATTATAGTATGAGTATTAATAAAGGAGAACACAATCCAACCGAAACAAGAAAAGGAAGAGGCGAGGTTGCAGTTGAAGCATTAAAAGATGCGCAACTTCGAAAATATACAGTAATTGCAGCTAGGTTGTACCTGACCGCGCTTAGAAGATCAAGGCTACATCAAGAAGAAGCAACTTCAGAGAAACCTAGTAAATCGATTGAAACTTACGAAGAGTCTTTCACAACAATGATAAAACTGTTAAGCAATGGCACGTTAGACCCAAAATTAGTCACACATGATTATATGAATTACAATCCACATAACGGAACACGCCGAGTTGCAATTACTTTTGGTCATGCAGTTAATCGAGGAGAGAAAGATAACCAACTTGAAGTTGGCGTAACCGTCCCTGATACAGCAATGAGAGATGAGGCTTTAAATGCACAATCTTATAAAGGCAGATCACCTGAAAGAATATTGAATAATAGGAGTTCTGTGGGATATAGCGATATTATTAGATTAACAATTGGAGCAAAGGAAATTACTAGAACTTTAGATGGAGAAATTATTGTTCTAGGGTATACAGGAGTTGCTATTTCTATAGATGACAAAAATAATATCTGCGGTATGTGTGGCGTTTCCAAGGAACAAAACTTAATGTTATACAGCGATGATTTATTACAAGGGAATGAAGATTTGAAATTACCTATTGATCCAGATACGGTCAAATCACTTGTAGCAATGTCATATTAATTTATAACTTCTAACTCCTTGCCGCTCTAGATCTTTTTACCGGATCTAAGATTTTCTTTCTTACTCTAATATTCTTTGGGGTTATTTCTAAAAGCTCATCATCTTCGATAAAGCCAAAATACTGCTCTAAACTCATTTTTACTGGCGCATTTAGTATAATTCCATCCTCACCTTTAGATCTCATATTAGTTAAATGCTTTGTTCTACAGACATTAACTTCTAAATCGTTATCACGAACATTCATTCCAACTACCATTCCTGCATAAACTGCATCACCAGGAACTACAATCATCGGTCCTCTTTCTTGAGCTGCATTAATTCCATATGCAGAGACTTTACCTGCTTCGGAAGCTAAAAGAACTCCTTTTCTTATTTTTCTGGATTCTCCAAATGGAACATCATATCTAAGTAATGACGAATTGGCTACCGCAGTTCCTTTAGATAAAGTTAAGAGAACACTTCTTAGTCCCAATACTTCTTTTGTTGGAACTTCAAAAATTAATCTAATATGGTCGCCCATACCAGCTTCTTGAGTAACTAAGACTCCCATTCTTTTTGCAAATTCGCTTTTCACTGCCTCGACATAATCCGCTGGCACATCAACTTGATATTCTTCGATAGGTTCTAAGATTTTTCCATCTACAAGTTTTGTAATAACTTTTGGTTTACCGATTTCAATCTCAAAACCTTCTCGGCTAAGTGTTTCTAAGAATACACATAGATGAAGTTCGCCTCGACCCGATAAAATATATTGGCCCCCTTCACTAACCTTAAATTTCATTGCAACATTTGTTTGTAATTCTTTCTCAATTCGTTTTAAAATTTCCCGACCTGTTAAAAGTTTTCCTTCTTGTCCCATAAATGGGGAGGTGTTTGGGCCTATCGAAATATCTAGGGTAGGTTCTCCAATTGCAATTGATCCCAGTGGCTCAGGATGACTTGGGTCGGTTATAGTATCACCTATATCTGCTTCGGTTATTCCTGTTATTGCAACGATATCTCCCGATGTGCCTTCAGCAACTTCTTCCCTCTTTAAGCCAGCACTTACGAATATTTTCTCGATTTTGCTTTTTATTATTTCTCCAGTTGGTTTAAGTAAAGCGACTTCCTCACCTGTTTTAATAGTTCCTCTTATGATTTTTCCAATTATATATTTACCTTTATAACTATCCCAATCGAGCGAAGAAACTTGCATTTGGAATTTTCCGCTATCATCTTTTTCAACTTCTGGAATATATTTTAATATAGCTTCAAAAATTGGCTCGAGGGTTGCGGGAGCCGACATATCCTCAGGAAGTTTATCCCATGCCTTACCTTCTCTACCAATCGCATATAGAACCGGAAAGTGTAATTGATTATCGTCATGGGCTAGTTCTAAGAAGAGATTTTCGACTTTACTTATAGTTTTGGCGATGTGTGCGTCTTTTTTATCGATTTTATTAATCAACACAATCACTTTAAGCTTCATATCTAAAGCTTTTTTTAGTACGAATTTAGTCTGGGGCATTGGGCCTTCTTGAGCATCAACTAGCAAAATAGCTCCATAGGCCATATTTAAAGTTCGCTCTACCTCGCCGCTAAAATCAGAGTGACCAGGAGTATCTATAATATTTATTTTTACGTCTTTATAGTGAACAGCAATATTTTTTGCCAAGATTGTAATACCTCTTTCTCTTTCTTGATCATTACTGTCAAGAATTAGCTCTTGGTTCATATATGCCTCGTTCGATCTAAAGGTATTGGATTGCTTTAAAAGACCATCAACCAAGGTAGTTTTACCATGGTCAACATGGGCGATTATTGCAACGTTTCTAATATCCATAAGGGTAAATTATACGCTATATAGGTGCGTGTCGCTATGGTTAGTGATATGCTAAATATATGGAAAATAATACTACAAACCAAGTCCCCCTATCGGAAGATACTAAGTCTATCATAACTGCA
This sequence comes from Patescibacteria group bacterium, assembly GCA_030916925.1. Classification (GTDB taxonomy): domain Bacteria; phylum Patescibacteriota; class WWE3; order 2-01-FULL-39-13; family 2-01-FULL-39-13; genus JAUPVU01. Next base: position 5,223 of record JAUPVU010000045.1, on the reverse strand, counting down.
CTTATGTTGGTTTCTATCTACCCCGTTGGCGTGGTTTTAATGTGGATGTGGACTAACTGGCAAAAAGGAGTCAAATGGGCAGTCACTTTTCTTGGGATGATTCCGTTTATGTTTATGGCAGTAATATTGACTTTTATTATTCTGGGATCCTCTTCTAAAGAACAGCGAGTCAGAAATAATCTTGACCAAATTCGACCGATACAAAATGCAGAATACGCGCCAGGAGAATATTATAAAGGCCGAATGCCAGGTGCTGCCTATGGTGAGGATCTTGATGTAATAACCGATCCTTCTGAAGATATGGCACCAGTTAATCCAGATGAGAGTAATGGAACTATGTGCACCATGGATGCGTTAGAATGCCCAGATGGTACATTCGTTGGAAGATCAGGACCAAATTGCGAGTTCGTGTGTCCTTAGAATTTTAGATGTCTGAGCCTACGGCTTCTGAAATATTGGCATAGCCATCATGCTTTATTAATTTTTCTAGTTCAATATTTATTTCTGCAATTAATTGTGGCCCTTGATAGATCATTCCTGTAATCAATTGAACCAAAGAGGCACCACTTCTAATTTTGGCGTATGCATCCTCAGCAGAAAAAATCCCACCACAACCTATTATTACTAATTTGTCCCTATACTTTTTGTAAGCAAGTGCGATTAACTCATTAGACCTATCATAAGTTGGTTTTCCGCTAAAATTACCTTTACCAGATTTCGCAACTTCTTCTTGATCAAGACATGGATTTTTTCTATCTTTTTGAAGGTTACCAAAAATAACACCATCTATTGAGTGCGTGGCAATTACTTCCAACATCGCCAGAACTTCATCATTAGTTTTTTCGATTGGCATTTTTATAAAAATTGGCTTCGAGACATTTATCTTATCTACTTCTATCAATAATTCCTCAAGATTTTCTGACGAATAGAAACTTATATCACCAAATAAATTTGGGCAACTAATATTCAATTCGTAATATGAATTTTTTATGTATGATTGTTCAAACGTTTTAAATGCCTTAATTATGTCCGCAACGCTTTCGGTCTGAGTTGTTAAATCTCTTGAATTAGTTCGTCCGATGCTAATACCAATTGGAATATCGAACTCTAATTCTTTTAGCTTTTCAGCAACTTTTTTTGCTCCGTCATTTTTAAATCCTTTATTTACAAGTAGCGCTCGCGATTTTGGAAGTCGACCTAACATTGGACTTGGATTTCCACAATAAGGATTGTTGGTTATCGTTCCAATTGTGCCGAAGCCAAATCCGATCTGCGGCAGGATTTGAGTCAATTTAGCTTCATAATCAAATCCTGCCGCCAGCCCTACCGGATTTCTAAATTCAATACCACTTATGGTTTGCTTTAATATTTCGCTATCCTTTATAAATATCTTGGAAAAAAAGCGCTTTAGGAAAATATATTTTCCCATCCATTCTCCTAAGTCAGTGAATTTCGTATGTACTAATTCAGCATCGAATAGAAATAGAGCGGGTTTGACTAAATTACGGTAAATTAGTCCTGTTAGAAAAATTAACATCAGCTACTATTAAACTCCTATCAAATAAATATTGCAATCTACAGAGCAGATGTATAATGGACACATATGTCAACAACACTTCAAGGAGGACAAAATCCTCAACCAACCCAACATCCATTATTCCCACCTGTTACTCAGGAGGAATATGAAAATCAACAATCTAATAAGCGCAAAGCTGAAATTTTAATCTGCCGAAACTGGATTGTAGAAAACGGAGACATTTCATTTGTTGGCATGGAGCCAATTGATAAAAAATTTGAGGAAAGATTTGCCTCTAAAGTCCCATTGTTGGGAGATTATAGCTATGAAACTGTAAAAGCGGCAATGAGTCTTGTAGCTGAAGAACTGGCTCAAGAGGGCGAGGTAGAGGGGAATGTTCAATTCGATCCTGAACTTGCTGTAGGATTATAATCTTAGGTCGCAACAATTTTTTTGATATTCTATAGAGCTTAAGTCTCGTATCCTAGAAACGGAATACTAATATGATGCGTCAAATGTATATAAATTGCCCTTTTCATCAGCTGCCCAACCATCATATATAAATACTTTAGAACCATTTTCAAATTGTTCCGTAGATACTTTTGATCCGTCAAGTTCTGCGTAACCTTCAAAAATGTCTGCTAGTGGAGTATCTGAAGTCATTTCACCCCAGCCATTAGTTACCAAGCAATTTTTAAATGCGGTTGAATTCATTACGCCATTTTCACATCGGTATTCAGCTTTTAACCAAGCGGATCCACCCTCGCAGTCTATACAATCTTCATCGTTTAATCTGGTTTCATTCAAATTTTGCACACCATCACCATTTTGAGCACTTAACCTATCAAGTTCCGCTCTATTTGGCATATACCAAAAATAGTAAGCTCCAGCAAATCCTAAAACTAATAAAAACAACACAAAATTAAATATTCTCATATCTATTTATATCAAATTTCATCTATATATGTAAAACAGAAGAAGTTTAGTTTGATGCTATTTTTCTTTAGGAAATCTCCACTGCCAGAGTGGTTTCTCCCCTTTTAGGAAGCAAATTAGGAGAAGGATAAGTATCGCGATTACTAATTTAATATAAAAGAACATCAAGATATCTGATGGAACATTCTCTCCATTTGCAGGAAGTTTAGAGGATTCCCAAAACACATACGCAAGGAATAGAGCCATAACAAGCCATCCTTGCCATCTTGCAGGAGTCCATCCCCAGCCATATAACTTTCTCTTAAACCAGTAGTGGTTAGGGTTATCTTTGAGGTAATCGAAGTATTTGGATAGCATAATGGAATTATATACCCTAAAAGTGATACTGATGCTATTGCGAGCTATTTTACTATGAGATACAATTACACTTGCCATGGAGGCGCTATCCTCAGAAAGGGGATAAAATCGTGCGTATTTACCGCATTACCGCCCGGATTAAAAAATCACATTGGGTAGTCTGCCCCTACTGTGGTGGAGCAAAGCCGGCTGGAGGGCGATGTTCCTGCGGTAAGTAGTACTTTTTCTAAAGGCAAGGATGCTTTACGGTCCACGCTAGGCTATAACCCCTAGTCCTTGCTGGTAGAGAGCTGAGTATCGTTAGGTCATCGCGACTTAACACATATATACAAAGCTCTCTACCATTGGACCAATTTTCCCTTTGTTGAAATAACTACTCCCCTTTATAAGACCTAGCGAGGTTAATTGCAGTTCTTGATCTCATCGCAAATATTGTTATCAATAATCCTATTAAACCTGTAACCGAGAAAACTAAAGCAATCCCACGGCCAGGGCCGTATCCTAAATATGGACCTAATAATTCAACACCGATTCCTGTTGTCATAAATGGAATAAAAACATATTGAGTTAGTGGACCAATTAAAAAGGCGGTAAGTGGAGATGCCGCTGTCTCAACAGTATGAGCAAATCCAAATACTCTACCTTGTCTATCAACAGGAACTATTTTTTGAACAACAGTTTGCTCTATCGCTTCAATAACTGGAATCAGTAACATATAGATGTACATTCCAACGGCAGTTAAGGCAATGATTGGGCGTACAGTAAAGAATATACAAACAAACCACATGAAAATATTCATTATGAATAAAGTTCTCACAGGAGTTGATCCAATTCCCTTTTTAGCTACAAATATTCCGCCAACAATGAATGCGCTACTTAATACCCCCCACATAATTCCCCAGGTTTGAACTGATACAAGTGACAGTCCATAAGGATCCATTAAAGCCATAAACACACCACCAAGTAAGTTATTAAAAGTTGTAAAAACAATAAGCCCTACAAGACCAGGAACGGACTTGATAATTTCAATCGTTCCTTTTAAATCCATTTGTTTTCCATAACTCTCAGTAGATTTGTTAACGACATCTTTTTCGATATGGATAAAATATAAATGAATAAAAGATATAAACGTCAGGATAACTGAAATCGCAACTGCCCAGCCCATTCCTAAAAAACCAATTACCAAACCACTAAAGACTGAAGTGATTGCAAATGCGATTCCATTTACAGTACCAACCATTCCATTGGCCTTATCTCTTTTATCCTCGTCAATCAAAATCGTAACTAAAGTGGAAAGGGCAATTCCTCTCATATTTCCGGCAACAGCTCCGCACAAGATAAAAAATGATAAGAGCCAGAAATAAAATCCGTGTAATTCTAGAAGTGTAGATTCAGGAACAGAGAAAAATAAAATAAAGGCTAGTAAAAATGAAACAAGAGTTATTGCAGCAGAAAACTGCATAGCATATTTTTTTCGATGATGATCAACAAAACTTCCAAAAAACAATCCTGAAAATGAAGACAAAATCATAAAAGCCCCGCCGATAAAAGCAGTAGCCATTACATTTTGAGTTTCTAAGTATGCCCAGAAAGTAAGACAGAACCACAAAAAACTGTTGGTAACGTTGGCGATTAAAGTGTTAATTAAAAGGTTATTAAATGATTTCATAGATATCTGGCGATTTTAATAGTATAGAGGGGAATTATATTACTAGCAATTGATTTCTCCTTTTAAGGGGTCTGTTTTTAGTCTACAAATATTATATATTTATCTGATACTGAATCCGTTTCCTTTTAATCCTCGTTTCTAACTCATCGAGAGTTAAACATATATATTTAGCACTTTCAGCGTGTAGGCTAATAAAACAAAACATATATCTTATACCAAGTGTTTGAGCAAGGCTAAACTCATTTTCCGTTGCACCAAAGAAAAAACCATCTGGATTATTTATTAATTTTTTCTGAGTTGTTTTTAACTCTATTAATGTAATTTCACTCACTGACACATCCAGGATATTAGTGACCTCAGGATTAGGTAAATAGACAATATCAAATGCTCGAGTGTAGGTTAATGGTAAATTCAGGTTCCTGAGTATCTCCTTCCGCTCAAATACATTTGGTCTACGAAAACGATTATCGGTCGCAAGTAAAAAATCTATAGCGGATTTCTCCGTTAAGTTATTCTTTATCGTCCCAATATAAGAACCTTGTAATGCCACGATTCGATTAGATCACAATTGAAGATTATGATCAAGATCGATTATCATCTGGCTAATTTTTTGAAGTAGTCTTGTGTCTCTTTGTCGATGCAATATAAATAACATCCTTTCATACCACGGGTCATCAATGTACGATAAGTATTTTTTATAATGTAATCTGCTTTTCTTTTAGCCTCAACAGAATTACTTTTAAAT
>JAUPVU010000044.1 GCA_030916925.1 Patescibacteria group bacterium | reverse complement strand
TGGGGGTTGGATGTCTGGTTGGGATGAAGAAGCAGACAATATAACCGATAAAATTCAGGCTGAACCTTTTGACCTGCTTTTTGGAAGACGCACTTATGATATTTTTGCCGCTTTCTGGCCAAACCACGAAGATGAACCACATTGGGGAAAACCATATAGTATGGCGAAAAAGTATGTTGTCTCACATAAACCCATTAAACTCACGTGGGACAACTCCGAGCTTATTTCGGGAGATATAGTAGAAGAAATAAAAAAGCTTAAAGATACCGACGGACGCGATCTCTGGGTCTGGGGTAGTAGCAATCTTATCCAAACGCTTCTTAAACACAACTTAGTAGACCGTATGCATCTTTGGATATTTCCCATTACTATTGGCACTGGCAAAAGATTGTTCGCAGAAGGCACACAGCCTGAGCTCTTTAAAATGATAGATGGAAAAATCTTGTCAACAGGCCTTATTTTTACAACCTATGAACTCTCAGAGCCTCTCAAAATAAAGTCATTATAAATAGTTGAGGATATAAAATGTATCTTGAGTATTTTGATAATATGTTCGAATAGCGTCTATGCCTGCCAGCAAACTTCCTTTAAATATTTTAATCAATCTTTCTAAGATGGGAAAAATTGCATGTTGGAACTTTTGATATAATTCAGGTATGAAAAATGCTTGCACAATATACCTTGTCCGACATGGTGAGTCTGAAGCTAATATAAAAGGTTTGTTTGGAATGGATACATCTCTTACGAATAATGGTAAGGAACAGGCGAATAATCTCGCAACTTCTTTAAAAAATATACATTTTGATGCAGTATTTTCTTCCCCTTTAGAACGAGCAAAACAAACCGCAGATATTATAGCTTTAGAACGCAGAATAGCTGTAGAAACTAAAGAATTATTAAGAGAGCGTAATTGGGGAAGTATAGACGGAAAACAAAAAGAAGAAGTACGAAGAGATCTACATGAATTATTTGAAAAAGCAAAACATCTATCAACAGAAGAAAGATTTAAGTATAAGGTTGTTCCAGATATGGAAAGTGAAGAAGAAATGATGGGTAGATATATTACGGCATTACGAGAAATTGCCATAGCTTACACAAATAAAAATGTCTTAATTGTTTCGCATCAGACAATAATGAGAACGTTCCTAATGCATATAGGATATGCGACATATACCGAATTACCTGAAGGTAGTATTCAAAATTCAGGATACATTAAATTATTATCAGATGGAATTGAATTTGAAGTAGTAGAAACTAAAGGTGTTGTGAAGAAAGATAGTTGGTTTTGATATAAATAGTTCACACACATTTAATCAGAACTAGTACCTCCTTGTTTTTTTAATAAAAATAAAGCAAAGGCTCCAACATAGTTAACTAGTGCCAGTAAAATCCTAACAAACACTTAAATAAATCTTTTTTACATTCAGGAAGCTTACACTATTGAGTTTTTTTTCAAACTTCTTTATACTCAAAAAATAATGAGGAAAATATATCTTAATATACTAGTGTCTCTTCTTATTTTTTATACTGCATTTTTTTCAGTCCCTTCAGTTTTTGCCGATATCTCTTGGGGTGAAATTCAACCAGCTGGAGATGTCGATCGTGGGTGGGTAAGTGGCAGTATGAGTAGTGATGGGCAAATAATTCTTGTTGGAGCACAAGGAGGCAGATTATATATCTCAACAAATGGAGGATATTCCTGGACAGAAACTCAACCTGCAGGTGATAGTGATAAGCAATGGTTTGCTTCGGCTATGAGTGGAGATGGTCAGAAGATGTTGCAAGCAGTATATAGTGGTCGTTTATATTTAACTACGAACGGTGGTTCAACATGGTCAGATACAATGGCCGCAGGTGATGTAGATATTCGATGGCAAGGGCTAGCTGTGAGCTCTAATGGACAGATTATGTTGGCTGGTTCAAACGGTGATGGATTATTTATTTCTACTAACGGTGGTACTTCTTGGAGTGAAACAATTCCTCCTGGAACAGCGGGACAACAATGGCTACCGATCGTAATAAGTGGAGATGGTCAGACTCTTTTAGCTGGGGTATATAACGGAAGAATTTGGAAATCTACAAACAATGGATCAAACTGGTCGGAAATACGACCTATTGGAGATCAAGACTGGGGATGGTTAACTTTGGCAACAGATACAACTGGTCAGAATATGTTAGCTGGAGCAGACGGTGGCAGATTGTACATATCGTCTAACGGTGGATCTAACTGGTCTGAACTTCAATTGGATGGTGATCAAGATTTAAACTGGCGAGTTGCTAACATAAGTGGAGATGGTGAAACCATGCTTGCCGGATACGGAGATGGTGGAAAACTTTATTTATCTACGAATGGTGGTTCCACATGGAATGAAACACAGCCTAATGGTAATAACGCATATAGTTGGGAGCTTTCAGCACTAAGTACAGATGCTCAAAGATTTTTGGTAGGAGCAAGTGGTCAACGGCTCTATACTTCACCATTGCCGGTGGCCCCAGCAGTACAGTCATCACGTAATAGCTCTAACAATAATAATAATAATAACGCAGTAAGCTATCCTTACTCCTGCGGAGCAATTAGTCCGGATAACTCTCCTGATCTTTTTCAAATTAATGCTACTGATACCCAGGCAACACTGTATTTTGCACCGTTATCAGGAAAAGTAACTAATTACTATGTGTCCTATGGATACTCAGCCGGTGATCGTCGGTTTGGCGTATTTACTGATATGGGAGCAGCAAATGGTGTACTTTCTTACACAATTAATTATTTAGAACCACACAAAAAATATTATTTTCAAATGTTTGCTAAATACGACTGTATGCCAGGCGAATGGGGCAATGAGATGGCAATAACTACAGCTAAAAAGGGAGTGAATGATCTTCATAAGTATTTTCGTTATTCAGGTCAATAGTGTAACTTTAAACCTGTCGTATTATAAATAGAATCTAGTTGAGTATACTTTCAAGCTTAAAAATATATTAAAATTTACATATGTGCAGAAATATAAAAACATTATTTAATTTTGATCCTCCTGCGACAGATGCAGAAGTTAGAGAAGCTTCTTTACAGTTTGTTCGTAAGCTTTCTGGATTTCATAATCCATCAAAGGTTAATGAAGATGCATTTAATGATGCTGTAGAAAAAGTAGCAAACGATGCCAAAATTTTATTAAATTCACTTACTACTAATGCAACTCCACATAATCGGGAGGTTGAAGCAAAACGCGCGCATGAACTGGCTTTGAAAAGATTTGGAAAAGTATAATTTATACACTTTGCGTATATGTTAGAAAAAAATTGAAATATATATTAGCT
>JAUPVU010000043.1 GCA_030916925.1 Patescibacteria group bacterium | reverse complement strand
TTAGTTTAATCGTTAAGTAGGTTATTTTGGGCTTTCTGGCGTATTCGCATTAACATATCGCAGAATATTGTTGCTGGCATAATCGTTTTAGGATTTTCCGTAATCTGTCTTCCATTTTTCCAATGCAATTCGTGAGTAATTTTTGACATATCAGGTTTGCCATTTCTCATTAGTAATGCATTAAGAGCGACGGGATTTTGAGCGAATTTTGCCTCGAGGGCTCGTTCCATGAGCGCATAAGTCACCTCAGAATTTCTTGGAAGTACGGTGGTTTCGAGGTTGCCTTCTTTGCGCTGATTATAATGATAATAGAGATTCGGGTCATCTTGGAACTCTGGTCGTTTTCCATACATCTTTGCTTCTCGAGGCCCCATGGTAGCTATAAATTTGGCTTCATCAAGACTGCTTGCTTTTAGCGACTGTACAAAAGCTTCATAGTTGGGATATTCGACTCCATCTAAAACAAATGAAGTTAAAGCGAAATTGGATAGTATCTCGGCTCCAGGGGTTGTATCCCATTCGGATAATCCTATATTTGTTTCTGGTAATTTTGGATCATATAATTCTCCAGTGTTTATTGGAAATGGTAATTCAGTGCTTGGGCTGTGAGTCGTAATCATTACCAGTATTATAAACTATAAGATAGTTGAGTTATAGCACCCATTTTCTAACCGCATCTGCGGTATAAGATTTTTTATCTTTCAGTAAATCTTCCATGGAGCCGGTAAAGATTACATCTCCTCCCTCTTTTCCGCCGTCTGGGCCAAGATCTATAATCCAGTCTGAGTTTTTGATGATATCGAGGTTATGTTCTATGACTAGTACCGTGTTACCTTTTAGAACAAGCCTTCTCATGATAGAAATTAATCTTTCTAAATCAGCAAAATGTAAGCCTGTAGTTGGTTCGTCTAGCACATAGAAAGTTTTTCCTGTGCCTTTTTTTGATAATTCTGCTGCTAGTTTAACTCTTTGAGCTTCTCCACCTGATAAGGTTGTGGCTGACTGTCCAAGAGTTATATATCCTAATCCAACATCATGAAGAGTCATTAGCTTGTCGTGAATTTTGGTGTGATGTTCAAAAAATGCTAGTGCGTCGTCTACTGTTAAATCCAAAACATCTGCAACTGTTTTATCTTTATATTCTACTTCTAGGGTTTCTCGATTATAACGTTTGCCACCGCAGACTTCGCAGTCAACATAAACATCTGGCATGAATTGCATTTCGATTTTATTTTGGCCGTCACCTTGGCAGGCTTCGCAACGTCCACCTTTTACATTAAATGAGAATCGACCTGCTTTGTAGCCTCTAATTTTAGCTGTTTTACTTTGTGCAAATAATTCCCTAATTTCGTCAAAAACTTTAGTATAAGTAGCTGGATTACTTCTTGGAGTACGTCCAATTGGATTTTGATCTATGCTTATAATCTTATCTACTAATTCAGCGCCGATTATTCCTTTGCAATCGGCAGCTTTGTGGTCATTCTTGAGACCTTTTTCTTCTCGTAATAGCGCTAATAAAGTCTCGTTTATAAGTGTAGATTTTCCTGATCCTGAAACTCCTGTAACAGATATTAGTTTATTAAGTGGGAAATCAACGTCGATATTTCGTAAATTATGTCCTGAAGCTCCAATTAGCTTAATCCATTTAGTATTATCATCAACAATACCAAGTTCTTTTATTTTCTTTAAATCTTCTTTAGAAAAATAATTATCAGCCGTTATTTTCTTTTTTCCAGAAAGATATGGACCAGTGATTGATTTATCATTATTTTTTAATTCCTCTGGAGTACCGCTAGCAACCAAAGTTCCACCTTTATGTCCTGCACCAGGTCCAAAATCAAAAATATAATCTGATTCGAGCATAGTTTGCTCGTCGTGTTCAACTACGAGCACGGTATTTCCTAAATCTCTTAAATCTTTTAGTGTCTTGATTAATTTGGAATGATCTCTTGTATGTAATCCAACCGAAGGTTCATCTAAAACATATAGGACACCTGATAATTTAGATCCTATTTGTGAGGCTAGCCTAATTCTCTGGGCTTCTCCACCTGCAAGCGTGGCAGAGGCTCTGGAAATTGTTAAATATGATAATCCAACATCTATTAAGAATTCCAATCTCGATTCGATTTCTCTTATTATTGCTGTACTTATTTCTATTTCTCTCTTAGATACATTTATTTTCTCTAAATTAGTAATCCAATCCTTACATTCTTTGACTGATAGAGCGGATACATATGCAATATTACTATCATGAATAGTTACGCTTAAAGCCTTATCACTTAACCTGTCTCCCTTACATTTTGGACAAGGCTCTTTAATCATATATTTTTCTATTTCATGTCTTATGTATTCGGAGTCAGTTTCTTTGTATCTTCTCTCAAGATTAGTTACAACACCTTCAAAACGGCCATTTACGGTCCTTCCTTTGTAGAACACATCATAAACTTGGCTACCAGTGCCTTTTAATAACAATTGGATTTTTTCTTTAGTTAATTTATTAAGTGGTGCTCTTAAATCAATCCCGTGTGTACGAGATACAGATTCGAGTACAGCTCTATTCCAGCCATCTTTTTCTACTAAAGATGCCCAAGGAATTATTCCACCTTCTAGTACGCTTAATTCATCAGCAATTATTGTTTCGGTGTTTATTTTTAATTCTGTACCTAAACCAGTACAAACTTCGCATGCACCATGTGGAGAATTAAAAGAAAAACTTCTTGGCTCAATTTCTGGAAGTGAAATATTACATACTGGGCAAGCAAACCTCTCACTATATAAGTGATCATGCATTTTCGTTGGAACTTCAGGAAATTCAAAACCTGCATCCGATACTTTTGTTGAAATTACAAATCCATTGCCTAAGGTGAGTGCAGTTTCTACTGATTGGGATAGCCTAGAAATGAATTCTTTATCGGCGATTTTTTCTGTAGTAAGTACTAGTCTATCTACAATTACCTCAACTGTATGTTTATTAGTTTTTATTAAATTAATATCTTCTTTAAGTTGATATACTTTGCCATCTATTCGGACCCTCGCATAACCTTGTTTAATCAAGTTGCCAAAAAGCTGATTGTACTCACCTTTTCTATCTTTAACTAAAGGGGATAAAATCATTATTCTTGTTTGTTTAGTTGATTTTTCATGCGATTTGCATATTAGACTTACAATCTGATCGACTGATAAATGTTCAATTTCTCTACCACAACTTGGACAGTGTGGATGACCGATTCGAGCAAATAATAGTCTCATGTAGTCATATATTTCTGTTACGGTTCCAACGGTTGATCTTGGATTGTGTGATACAGTTTTTTGATCAATAGCGATTGCGGGTGATAATCCTTCGATTGATTCAACCGCTGGTTTTTTCATTACACCTAAAAATTGCCTTGCATATGATGATAAGGATTCCACATATCTTCTTTGACCTTCAGCAAAGATTGTATCCATTGCTAAAGATGATTTTCCTGAGCCAGATACGCCGGTAAAGACCACTAATTTATTCTTTGGAATTTCTAAACTGACGTTTTTGAGGTTGTGTTCGTTTGCTCCGTGAACTTTTATGAATTCGTTCATACAAAGGGTAATTCTACCATACCTTCGGGTTTTATGTGGATAGGTTAAACAATAGAAAAGACCTACAGGAGCTTGATTTTTAGCAATTCAGTATTAACTGACGATATATCAAATTGTTGTAATAAAATGGTTTTTTGAGTTACATCGTTTTCCTGTGAAATAGGACCTAATCTTTGAATAAATGGGTCATTGTTTATATCTTCAGATAATTGAGTATCACCAAAGTCTATCTTTCCACTCGCTTCTTCTTCAACCGATGGACCGACTTGTTGATCTGAAGGAACTGTCTGTTGGTTAAAGTATCTATCTTTATTTATAAATAAGTAAATTCCTCCTGCAATAAGAAGAAGAAATACTCCTAATCCAATTATAATAATTTCTTTTAGATGACTTTTTTTGTTGGTTTGTACATTTGCTTCATAAGTTTTATTAAAATCAGCTGATTTATGATTTTTGGAAACTATTTTTTGACCACCAATAATCGCTTGATCACCTAAAAAAGAAGGTCGATCCTCAAATAATTGGACTTCGTTTTGTGCATCAGGATTCTCGGCTACTGGAATGGTTGATTCACTTTTAGCAATATTTTTACCGATTGGAGCAGTAAATCGCTGATTTTGCTCTATCGGAGGAATAATTGGTTGATCTGGTACAGCTGGAGGAATAATCGGTTGTTCTTGTAGAGTAGGAGGAATAATTGCTTGATCTTGCGCGGTCAAAGGGACGTTATCTGGCACTATATCTGGTTTTGATTGATTAGTGTCTTGATTTGATACGATATCAGGCATTTTATTCAACTCCTAAATTATTTATTAAGGCTATTATTTGTAATCTCAATGCTTCTGAATTTTCTGCAACAATATTTACAGTTGAACTTAAATCTTGTCCGCTTTCAATAGTTTCTTGCGCTTTTTCAAATCCATCCAGATTCACCTTCAAAGCATTATATTGAAATAAAAGATTTCGTAGTTTTTCTGGGGTGTATTCATCTCGATTTTCGTTAATGACATAGCCTATTTGCTCTATTACTTTTTGATACCTGGCTTCAGTTAATATCATTATTTTCTTTAATTTTATTTCTTCGCTTGAGTTAATGCCGAGTTGTGCTCCAGCTGTAGAAGAGGCTGAATTGTACAAGGATGTTAATTCTTCATATGATCTGTTAAAAAAATCAAAAGGTTCTTTATCGTCATCAGCAATAATGGATGTAGGTTCTGGAGTTGGAGTAGAGGTTGCTGATGCTGCTGGTGTAGTTAGCGGAGTTGGGCTCGTAGTTGGGGTTGGTTTTACTATCAAGGTCGTTTCATCAAAACCTATGAATTCATCATAATCCGATAATACTTTGGGTGAAATTGCATTGAAGTAAAGGAAACCTGCCCCAAATATTAAGGCTAAGGCGATAACCAAATATGCATTGGAATTTGAGATTCTACGTCTGGACATTAAATTAAGTTTAACATAAGGAGGAATTTATATTAAAGCTTACTTTGATTTAAGTTCTTTTACCCGATCTCTGAGCCGCGCAGCGGTTTCGAATTCAAGTAGTTCAGCAGCAGTTTTCATCTTAAGTTCAAGTTTTTTAATTATGTCCTTTTGTTTTTTAGGAGACATAGTCTGAAATTCAAATTTCTCGATTTCCATTTCTTCAATATTTTCGGATTCATCTATATCTATAATTTTTTCGAGAATTCTTTCTCTAATAGGCTTTTGAATTGAAAGTGGAGTAATATTGTTATCTTTGTTGTATTGGATTTGGATTTCTCTTCTTCTTCCGACTTCCTCAATAGCTCTTTGCATGGATGCGGTAATTGTATCTGCGTACATTACAACTTTTCCTTGTAAGTGCCTAGCTGCTCTACCCATTGTTTGGATTAAGGAGGTTTGACTTCGTAAGAATCCTTCTTTATCCGCATCCAAGATTGCTACAAGTGAAACTTCGGGCAAGTCTAGTCCTTCTCTTAGAAGATTAATTCCTACCAAAATATCATATTCACCTTTTCTTAAATTATCTAGAATGTCTGATCTTTCTAATGTTTGAATATCACTATGAAGATAAGCGACTTTAAATCCCTTATCAGCGAAATAGCCTGATAAATCCTCCGCCATTCGTTTAGTTAACGTTGTTACTAATACTCTTTCTTTCTTGGATATAACTTCTTTGCACTTTGCTTCAAGATCTTGGATTTGTCCTTTTGATGGAAGTATTTCGATTTCAGGATCAATTAAACCTGTTGGTCTGACAACTAGTTCGACAACCTGTTTGCTTCGTCCCAATTCCCACTCTGTAGGAGTAGCAGATGCATATATAGTTTGTCCCATTCTACGTTCAAATTCATCGAATTTAAGGGGTCTATTATCCAGTGCGGATGGGAGTCTAAATCCATAATCTACTAAAGTCTGCTTTCTAGCTTTATCTCCATTATACATTGCTCTGATTTGTGGGATTGTTATGTGAGATTCATCTACAACAAGCAAATAATCTTTAGGGAAAAATTCCATAAGAGAATGTGGAGGCTCGCCTTCTTTTCTTCCGTCAAAATAGCGGGAGTAGTTTTCTATACCTTTGCAGGAACCGACTTCTTTTATCATTTCTAAATCATAGTTAGTTCTTTGAGATAAGCGGTATGCCTCCATTTTTTTACCAGCATCATTTAAATCCTTAAGGCGTATTTCTAAATCACTACGAATTTGTGACATTGCTTGTTCATGCATATCCTCTGGAGCTACGTAATGTTTAGCTGGATAAATTATGGCTTTGTCGCCATATCCAAATTGATTTTTCACAAAGTCCTCTTGAGCTTTCGAGAGTTTTTTATCTTTTGGAATGTTGTTTTTCTCGAGTACTTCGCCAGAAACTGGATCAAAGTAACTTATATTAGTGATTCTATCCTCCAATAGTTCTAAGCGGATAGCATAGCTTTGATATGAAGGATATACGTCTAAAGTGTCTCCTTTTAATCGATATTTGCCTCTTTGAAAATCAATGTCATTTCTTTCGTAATAAAGTTGGTTGAGTCTGAGCAAAATATCCTGCAAACGTATCTTCATTCCTTTTGCCAGTTCGACAATCTGTTTCATATATTCAATCGGTGAGCCTAAGTTGTAAATACAAGACACAGATGCAACGACAATTACATCTTTTCTAGTTATTAGTGATGCTGTTGTCGAAAGTCTAAGTCTGTCAATTTCCTCATTTATATCTGAATCCTTTTCTATATATGTATCTGTGGCGGGAAGATAGCTTTCTGGTTGATAGTAGTCATAGTAGCTTACAAAATATTCCACAGCATTATTTGGAAAGAAGTCTCTAAATTCTTGATATAACTGAGCTGCTAAGGTTTTGTTGTGAGAAATGATTAGAGTAGGTTTTTGTACCTCTTGGATTAAATTTGCAACGACAAAGGTTTTACCCGATCCTGTAACTCCTAGAAGAGTTTGTTCGTCTTGACCTTGTTTTACACCATCAATTAACTTTTGAATGGCGTCTGGTTGTCCTCCTGCCGGTTTGTACGATGACTGTAATTGAAACACGACTATATTCTATCAGATAGGGTCCGACCTCTTTAGAGGTCGGACCTGATATAAAACTACAGCAGCGCATGCTTCCACATTAAGTGAGGAATGCTTACCAATTCGTGGTATTTCATATATTGAATTGGCTTTTGCCAAAGTGGATTTTTCTACTCCATCCTTTTCGTTTCCAAACAGAATGATTGATTTATCAGATACTTCTATATAGGAAAGGGTTTTAGAACCCACCACATTGTTTTCAATGCAGATTAATTCAGGTTCAGGATACTTTTCTAATAATTCATCAATATTTCTTACATGTTCAATTAATAGATTTTCAATCGCTGTAAGAGAGGTCTTACGGATTCGATGATGAAGTAATTCCGTATCACGAGGATCTACTCCAGAATAACCAACTAGTGCTATGTGCTTAAATCCTAAGAATTCAGCTGTCCTCATAATGGCTCCAACATTGTATAAACTTCGTAGATTTTCTAGTGCGATAATCATATAGATAGGTATTATAGTTAGCTGTTATCATATTTACTATAACAATATGTACGAAATAATTTTGTTTTTGATCGTCATATATGCAGTTAGGTTTATAGGGTTCTCTGCAACTCAGCTTCTAATGCCCAAATTCTTGGATAAGGGTTATGCCTTTGCGGGAACTTTAGGACTAATTTTTGTTTCATATATTGCTTGGATATTAAGTTATACTCTTGGTTTTCATATTACACAGAGTTCACTTTGGGTAATTGTTTTGATGCTTATTACAGTTTGCGGTTTTCTGTATTTCAGAAAACCGCATCTATGGCGGGCTCGCTTAAGCGAGCCCGCCCTTTTATTCAGTATCCTTAAGTCCGACCTACTATTCTTTATCGCATTTTTCGCTATGATTGCGGTCCGCACATATATTCCAAGCATAAACAATGTCGAGGATATTATGGATATTGCTCTGATTAACGGATTAACTCGTACAGAAGTCATGCCACCACAAGATGTTTGGTTTTCAGGTCATACAATTAATTACTATTATTTTGGTCACTATATTGTTGCAGTAGTAGCTAAGTTAACTTCAATCTCAAATTCCATTCTTTATAATATTTTCATAGCTTATACATTTGCTACAGCCGCGACGGGAATGTTCTCTATTGTTCATCACCTTACTAAAAGAGCTTGGGTTGGTATTTTCTCCAGCTTTTTATTAGTACTTGGTGGAAATTTATCCTTCCTCAATCACCTATTACTTCAAAATGGCGTGGATTATTTTTACGCTGATGCCAGAAGTCTAATAGAGCGTACTATTAATGAATTCCCAGCTTACAGTTTTATAATAGGAAATTTGCACGCACATATTATAAGTGTTCCATTCGTATTATTGGTTATAGCTTTGTGTGTAGTATCTATTGAATTT
>JAUPVU010000042.1 GCA_030916925.1 Patescibacteria group bacterium | reverse complement strand
ACCAGTAATTCCAACCATCGATAAAGCAAGGATTCCAGAAAGAACACATGAGAGAAGTGTAGTCGTAGAGCCCCAAAAAGCTCCTCATGCTTTACACAAAAGTACGATCGCTGAGGATGAACTTGAAAGTAAGAAAGAGCTATTAAATGCCTTAGCAACAATTGAGGGTGGTTATAATCAAGATGGACCAATCGAAATTTTCACAGAACAAAAAGTTAACAGGCCAATCTTAAACTTACCGAGTCTTGGGTCAAATAACTTCTCCCTAAAAGGCGAAATTAAATTAAAGAATACACGTAAATTCCCGTCTATCATCGTTGCTGAAGATATAAAAGACATAAAAGAGCAGGAAGAATCTCTTGAAAAAAAAGTTTCAGAATTACTAGTGCTCGCAAAAAAAGCGCGCGCGCAATATCAAATTAAGGGTGGGAAAGAACCTACTTTTAACACCCCAATTGTAGAAGACGTTAAGGGAAGAATTTCACAGCTAAGAGAAGAAAAGAAAAAACTTAAAATTGAAATTGATAAAAGTACCGAACAAGTAAATTTAATCGATAATACAAACAAAAGTAGAGAAACCCTTCAAAACCAAATTCAAATGTTAACTCATAAAAATGAGGAACTCGAAACATTACTAAAGAAAATCAACTTTGAGCTTGACGAACTAAAAGGAACGCCCGAGCATAAATCATCGAATCAAACAGAAAGTGAGATTAAAGTTGTTCCTGAAGAAGCTAAAAACGAAGAGGTATTTATTCCTTCAAAACCAACAGAGAACCAAGTCGATGAGTTCAAACTCAAATCAAGGCCATCTCCAAATAATTCATATCTAAACAATAATATTATAGAAGGACTTATTAAGGACATGTCTGGTAAACTGGTAGAAGGAGCGGCGGTTATTATTAAGGACTCACAAGGAAATGTTATAAGAGCCCTGAAGACTAACCAAATAGGACAGTTCCGAACTCAGACGTCTGTACCAAATGGAAAATATTCCATTGAAGTACTAAAAGGTGGCATGAGTTTTGATATTATAAGAGTGGAAGCTGTTGGAAGACTAATGAATCCAATTTATCTAGTAGCGAAGAACTCAAAATAAATGAATAACAAGATAAAAACTACAACACAGGCACATCTCGATATTGCAGATATAAAAAACAACGTCGTAATCTTAACTAATGGTGGAGCCTGCGCAATTATAGAAACGAACGCTATTAATTTTGATTTATTATCCCTACCGGAACAAGATGCTGCTATATCATCTTTTAGTGCATTATTAAATTCTCTAACATTTCCTATGCAGATTACTATTAGATCGAAAAAAATGGATATTAGTGAATATTTAGAAAGAATTAAAGACGTTGAAGATAAACAAACTAATCCAAAAATCAGGGGACAAATAATGGCGTATAGAACTTTTATTAAAGATGAACTTGTGACTAAAGAGGAAGTATTAGATAAAAATTTTTATGTAACCATTCCCTACAAGACTGTTACCCTAGGCTCAATCTCTCCTATGACGTGGATAAATGATTTAATGAATTTAGATACAAAAAATAAAAGCAAATTAAACATAGAGTCAATATTACAAGAAGCAACTCCTGATTTAGCCCCAAAGATTTCATTCATATTAAAAGAGTTTGCCAGAATGGGAATAAAAGCACGTCAACTTGGGACAGGTGAATTAATAAAACTATTCTATGATTTATATAATAGCGAGAGCGCCCAAAGCCAGAAAATGCGAACCAATATGGCCGACTTCTCGTCGGTATTAGTTGAACCAAAATTAGGATAAAACATGTTCGGAATATCAGCAAAGAAAAAACAAAATAAACTTAAAACTAATATCCCAAACGATATGGAACAACCAGACAGTGTGTCAAAAGCCCTCTTAAAAGGCATACCTGGAGTAAAAGACATTATCGCTCCAAGTGCAATAGAAGTTGATTACAATCATATAAAAATTGGCGATAAATATTTTAGGACCCTATTCATTTCCGCATATCCAAGATTTTTAGGAGCAAACTGGCTTGAGCCAATAATTAACTTTAACCACACAATGAACATTTCTATGTTTTACTACCCAGTAAATGCAAGGAATGTCTTGGATGATATGAGAAGAAAAATCGCTGAAATGGAAGCCTCAATAAATATTGCCCGTGACAAAGGAAAAGTAGTCGATCCCGGAATTCAAGTGGCTCTCGAAGATGCAAAATCTTTACAAGAACAGCTAGTAAAAGGTATTGAAAGATTTTTTCACTATTCATTCTATGTAACTTTTTCCGCTGATTCATTAGAGGAACTTAAAGATGTATCATATCAGGTTGAATCAACTTTAGGATCAATGGGGCTAATGTCAAAAAAAGCTTCACTTGATATGGAGAATGCATTTAAAAGCACGCTTCCACTTTGTTTAGATAAACTAAAAATAATTCGAAACATGGATACCACTTCGGTGGCTACGACATTTCCATTTACATCAAGTGATCTAACCGCAAACGAAGGAATTTTATACGGAGTAAATAAGCACAACAGATCGCTGGTTATTTTTGACCGATTTAGTCTTGAGAACTACAACACTGTTGTCTTTGCTAAGTCAGGTTCTGGTAAATCATATTTAGTTAAACTTGAAGCCCTTAGATATTTGTTATTTGGTGTAGATATTATTGCTATAGATCCAGAGACTGAGTACAGAAGATTATGCGAGGCTGTCGGTGGAGACTATATAGATTTCAACATAAAAAGCCAATCCAAAATAAATCCTTTTGAACTACCAGTAGTTACAGATACAGAAGACCAATTAAGCCTTAAAATTTTAAGCCTTCATGCACTTTTTAAGATTATGCTAGGTGCACTATCGCCTGCTGAATCCTCGATTCTGGATAGAGCCTTGGTAGATGTGTATCGACTAAAAGGCATTACTCAAGATGCTGCGACTCAGAGAAACGAACCCCCTTTAATGGAAGATTTGTATAAAGTTCTACTTGCAATGGATGAACCAGAATCTAAAGCAATTTCAGAGAGACTCGAGAGATTTATAAAAGGATCATTAGCCGGTATATTTGACCAACGTTCAAATATCAATTTAGATAATAATTTTACTGCATTCTCAATTCGAAACCTTGAGGATGTCTTAAGACCAATCGCCATGTTTATGATTTTGGATTTTATATGGACTAAAGTTAAATATGATCTCAAAAAACGAATATTAATCTTGGATGAGGCATGGACGCTAATGCAATATCCGGATTCTGCTGCATATGT
>JAUPVU010000041.1 GCA_030916925.1 Patescibacteria group bacterium | reverse complement strand
TGTGGTGCACTTAATTCTTTAATGGGGTATGTAATTATGGTTGGCTTTTAGAGAGGGCATTTATAGATGAAAATTAAGACAATAAAAATAAAAAATTTTAGAAGTTATAAAACCGAAGTTGAAATTAAATTTGGTGACTTGACTGCTTTTGTTGGTAAAAACGACATTGGGAAATCAACAGTTCTCGAAGCATTGGACATCTTTTTCAATGACGGTAAAGGTGTAATAAAGCTTGATAAAGACGATGTAAATAAACAAGCTCTCACAACAGGTGATACGGAAACCATTATTTCAGTTTGCTTCGAAGACGTGCCAACAAAAATTGTTATTGATAGTACTAACCAGACCACATTACAAGACGAATTCCTTTTAAATTCAAATAACCAACTCGAAATAATTAAAAAATACTCCAATGGAGGTAAGGAAAGCGTTTTTGTAAAAGCCAACCACCCGACAAACAGCATATGCAAAGACTTATTGCAAAAGAAAAATACGGAGCTACAAAAAATTATCAAGGATAACACAATTATTTGTAGTAATCAAACAATAAATGCAGTCATGCGATCTGCAATTTGGCGACACTTCGGTTCAAATCTTCAATTATCAGAAATAGAAATTAATGTTACCAAAGGCGATACAAAATCCATTTGGGACAAATTACAAACATATTTGCCTCTTTATTCTTTATTTCAGTCCGACAGAAAGAATAGTGATGGAGATGATGAAATTCAAGACCCTTTAAAAGAAGCAGTAAAACAAATTTTGAATGACGCTACCTTAAAATCTAAATTTGATGAAATTGCAACAGAAGTGAAAAGCAAATTGCAAGATGTTGTGACAAGAACTTTAACAAAAATTCAGGAGATGAATCCTGAAATTGCTAGTAGCTTGAACCCTGTAATTCCAGCAACAGATAGTTTAAAATGGGTTGACGTTTTTAAAAGTGTTTCAATCACAGGAGATGAAGATATTCCAATCAATAAAAGAGGTAGTGGTGTAAAGCGACTGATTCTTTTAAATTTTTTCAGAGCAGAAGCCGAGAGAAGGAAAACGACAGAAAATATTCCAAGCATTATTTACGCAATTGAAGAACCTGAAACATCGCAACATACAGAACATCAAAAAAAACTTATTAAAGCATTTCTTGACCTTTCAAAGACAGTGAACACACAAGTTATTATAACTACTCATAGTCCAGCCTTGGTTAAAGCGTTGGAATTTCAACATTTAAGGCTTGTGAAAAACAACAGTACGACAAAAACAATAGAAAATGTCTTACCAAACAGTTTGCCTTATCCTTCTTTAAACGAAGTAAATTATCTTGCTTTTTCCGAAATCACAGAAGAATATCATAATGAATTGTATGGGTTCATTGAGTTGGAAGGCGAGATTACAAATTTTAGAATTGGAAGAACAACTATGTCTTACAATAAACTTAAAAGAGATGGCGTAACAATTGTGGTTGAGAATATTATTTTGACGGACTACATAAGACATCAAATTCATCATCCAGAAAATATAAATAATGTACGATATACATTTGAGCAATTGAGCGAATCAATTAACTTAATGAGAACCTTTATTCAATCATTAGCACCAACATCATTAAGGCATTAAGTGCACCACTTTTAGATGGCACGTTGCCATAAACTTCTTTACAGTTCTCTATTGGTAATACTCCCATTTTTAATGTTATTTAAAAGTAAGTACATATTTACACTTAAATAATTATTTCTTAAAAACAGGTGGCATACCTCCATTTGCCATATGTGGTCTCACATTATTATACATCCAGATCCACTGAGTTGATTGTTGTTTTACTTGCTCAATACTCTCAAATAAGCATTGATTCAGTAATTCATATCTCATGGTGCGGTTAAATCGCTCCACATAGCCATTTTGTTGCGGATTACCTGGTTGGATATACCATAGTTCAATATCATTCTTTTTTGCCCAGCGTTTCAATATATCACTAATATATTCTGGTCCATTGTCACACCTAATTGCAAATGGCTTACTTCTGTATTCAATCAGTCTATTGAGTACTCGTATCACGCGTGTTGATGGTAATGAAAAGTCAATTTCACTCTCCAGTGCCTCACGGTTATAATCATCAATTATGTTTAGTGTGCGGTACTTTCTGCCATCCATGAGATTGTCGTGCATGAAATCCATCGACCAAATATGATTTTGAAATTGTGCTATAGCTAATTTCTCTGGTCTCTCGCGCTTAATCCTACGTTTAGGTTTTATTCGCAGATTTAAACATAATTCACAGTAGATTCGATAGATACGCTTATGATTAAAATGTACTTGCAAAACATTGCGAATATACAAATAACATAGTTGGAATCCCCACGTCCTATGCTCAGATGTTATCTCTAGCAACAATTTTGCAATAAGATCGTTATCATCATTCAATTTGCTTACATAGTGGTACGTAGTTTCACTTATGTGAAATAAACGACAAACACGCCTTATGCTAATAAAACCATATTTTAATGCTACAGCCTTAGCCATCAATTTACGTTGTGATGGCTTCACCACTTTTTTGTCATTACCTCCTTAAGGACATCATGATCTAATTGCAATTCAGCATACATTCGTTTTAAGCGGTTATTCTCGGCTTCTAACTGTTTTACCTTTGATAGCATCGATACATCCATGCCGCCATATTTTGCGCGCCATTTATAAAATGTCGCACTGCTAACACCATTACTCCGACATACCTCTGTAATTGGCATACCATTTTCTGCTAATTTTAAAATAGTTACTATTTGTGATTCGCTAAATTTTGAACTCTTCATTATTCATACCCCTTTTATGTTAGCCATTATTGTAAATCTCTCTACTTTAGAATGACATTATTTTTAGGGGGTATTACCTTAATTATCACCGCATAATCTTGTAGAATTGAGCCAAAGCAAAATTTCTTCTTTTTAGCTGGTGCGGTCTCTGGAAAATCTTTTAATAAGAAAAGCAATATTAATCCAAATATCCCAACAAAAATAAAATTTGATTCCCAATGAAAATGATTTACTAAATATCCACCAATAATTGGAGCTATAGCAGGAGATGCAGCAACTAATGGATAAATAATATTATATACATTAGTAATTTCTTTAGGCGGGA
>JAUPVU010000040.1 GCA_030916925.1 Patescibacteria group bacterium | reverse complement strand
TTCGGATGCGCATACATATGAAAAAACTAATCATCGAGGAAGGTATCTTGTTCAGCTTTTGGCGACATTATTAGGTTATCGTGTAACTTCAAGTTTTAGTGTAAAGATGCCAAACGAGAGGTTGAAAAAGACTTATACAATTAAGAATAACTTCTTGCTTCTAACGATTTTACTAATGACGATTAAACTCATCATTAGTCCTGAAAATACTTTAATCGCTAGCTTATCTTTTTTAGGTTTATTTTTCATTTTTCTGTTTTTGACAATTGTGGTTGGAATTCACATTCGAACTTTATTAGTGACGGTAGCAATCCTATTATTTGTAGAAGTAATTAACAAGAATTTTGGATTTATTTACGGAAACATTATTCATAATTCTGAATATGCTTTTTTTGGTTTATTCGATATTCCGTTTTACTACTTATTAGTTTGGTATGTTTTCTTAGTAACATTTTCACGCATAATTGTTAGTCCTTTGTTGGTTTCTTATTCGCTGCTTATGTGGACAGTTTTATTTCAGAAATTTTCACTGATTGATAAGTTATGGAGATGGGATCAGCCACATTTGCTAGTAGCGCCTGCAAACTATTATTTAGCGGTTGGTGTAATTGCGTTTACATTTGCCTATTTTTTTAATAGGTTTAAGCTCGGGGCAAAATTTAATTTATTATATTCATCCGTTTCTGTCTTGGTATTAGGATTCTATTTTAGCTTCTCGTTAATGCGGTTTTCGTATGTTTACGGAATAGTTGGAATTATTTTTACTTTATTTATTTTATCTTTAAGTGTTAGAAGAGGTATTTTAGAAAATCTTTAGTTTTTTGGAGGCGCGAGCCGGACTCGAACCGGCGGTGGGAGTTTTGCAGACTCCTGCCTTACCACTTGGCTATCGCGCCAAAACTATGCATATTTTAGCAGAAAAACTCGGTATAGATTTTATTCCGAAGTTTCTTCTTGGTGGTTTCGGTCGACTGGTTCCATCTTTTTTGTTTCGCTTAGAACTTCGAGTTCTTTTGGGCTTAGTTCTCTAAATTCTCCTGCCTTTATCCTGCCAAGAGTGATAGGACCGATTTGCACACGATGCAAAGATTTTACGTTTAGACCTACGTTCTTACACATTTCTCTAATCTGTCTTTTTAATCCTTGATGCAAAATTATTTGGAATGAATTTGGGCCTTTAAGTTTTACAAAGGCTGGATCAGTTTTTTGGTCATAAACCAAAACTCCGTTTCTAAGTCTATTTAATTGATAGTCGGAAATGTTTTCTTTTGTAGTTACCTCATAAGTTTTAGGTAGGTGATAACGTGGATGGGTGAGCCTTAAAGCCAAGTCTCCATCGTTTGTTAGAAGTATAAGTCCCGTACTGTTTTGATCAAGCCTTCCGACTGGATATAGTCTTTCTTTAAATGGGATTAAGTCCATAACGGTAGGGCGACCTTTTTCATCGCTCGTGGTTGAAACTACTCCAACAGGCTTATTTAAAGCTATATATATTAGTTTAGTTGATCTGACGATTCTTTCGCCGTTCCGAGTAACTACGTCGTTATCATCGATTAGTTGTCCAGGAACTGCTTTGACGCCATTAACCTCTATTTCGCCGTCCCAGAGCATTCTTTCGACTTTTCGTCTTGCTCCAACTCCAGCCGTAGCTAAGTATTTGTTGATTCTGATTTCCATCGGTGTAATTATAGCGTATTTGAGCGGTCTATTGGGGATTTGTTTTACAATGGTTTTCACGATTCCATACTTGAAAAAAGTCCTATAGTTTGCTATTATGCATTCAGGTTCCTTTCCTTTCTTTTCCGTTCCAGGTAGGTTGAGCTACCAGACAACTTAATATTTATTTTTATGAATCCGCGGAACCTATGTTTGCGGATTTTTTGTTTTTAAGGGGGTGATTTAATTGGCTAAATATTCAAATTACGCAACTGGCTTGTGGAAATTCGCAGATTCAATTTCCGAAGCCGAATTGCTAGATCTTGCCAACGAGTGGGCAAAGGATGATAGGTTTATTAATCTCTACATTCGAAAGTGTAGTAAAGACCAAAATGGAATTGGTTATACCTATAAATATGCAGAAGAAGACTTTGATACTAAGGAAATTTTTATATCAGAGTTTACCGAAAAATTTAAGGATCAGTTGTATAAAAAATTCGGAACAGGGTTTGTAGGTTGGGACATAAGTAGTTCAACAACTTTCGTAAAGGGATTTAATATCCAGGATTAAAGGAGCGGTTTAACTGGAAAGGAACCGCTTTAGAATTATTTGTGTAGATTTTTCCACAGATAATTATTCCTGAATTCAATCTCAACGAGGTTAATAAATTTAGTTTTGAAAAATCTCGAATCATTCATCTGCACAGATTTATCTATAGGCAATTTATTTTTAGCAAAATATTCTTCTAATTCATCGAACCTATCTACTTTCATTGCAATGTGTTCAATCCCTGGTTTTAATTTTGAAATATCTGCAGTTGGTTTTGGTTCGAAAATCTCTATCGATTGTATTTCGATATCC
>JAUPVU010000039.1 GCA_030916925.1 Patescibacteria group bacterium | reverse complement strand
GCAAATAAACTCGATGAAGGAGACATTCAATTAACAATTCCTTTAATAATTTTAATTTCACTAATGATGTATGTTCTTAATCTACTTGCTTACTCTGCTTTATCCAAAAAATTTACAAAACATATAAAAGCCAAAATCACGATGGTTAGCTACCTAGTATATGTAACACTTTTATTTATCGTGACTTTTCCTGTTTATAAAGAAGTGGGTAGTGATGTAATTTTTGTTCCTCTTTTAGCCGGTATTATAGCTGGGTTAATGAGAAGCTTTATTAAACCAAGAAGTGTATTCAATGAAATATTAGAAGTAGTCCTTTGCGTAATGCTACCTTTTCAAATCGCTGGCTTTATGGGAGTTGGATTATCTATCCTAACTTTTTATCTCTGTTACTCCATGGTTGGAGTACTTATTAACAATTTCAAGACAGCAAACATGCTATCTATAGTAAAACTCAGCCCACTACTTTATTTGTTAGCTTCACAAGAGATCAGAGAGAACAAGGGACTTATTAATAGATTAGACATCACAAATGGATACCAATTAGGATGGATTCTAATATGTTTGATACTAGTAAAATTTGTGGCACTATATTATCAACCATTTTTAGATTGGCTAGAAAAGAATGAACTATCTAAATTCATACAAACCCTCGTACCACTTTTTACTTTAGTTATATTTGTTATTATAATAAGGTTAGGACGTGCAGAAGGGGCAATCGCACTAATAACAAGTTTTGTAGCATTCCTATATATCTACAACTTATTTGAAAAACGATTACATCGTGAGCAATTACGATTAACGTCGTCTTTAGCCCAATTTGCCGGGACCTTAACGTTTTTAGTTTTAACAACATTTTAGAAAGGATAACAATGAATTTATTCCACGCGATAAAACAGGATAAAGCTCCAGAGATTTTAAAAGTGTTAGTCGAAATTCCAAGGGGGGATTTTGTCAAATACGAATACAACCATACTTACGGAGTTTTAGAAGTGGATAGAGTTTTATATGGTCCTGTTCACTATCCAACCGTTTATGCTGACGTACCAAATACTTGGAATAAAGGCGATGGTGACCCACTAGATGCGGTCGTGTATACAACAGGAAACATTGTTCCTGGAGCACTTGTTACAACTAGAGTAATCGGAGTAATGGAAATGGTTGATAATGGGGAAGTCGACAATAAAATTATCACAGTAAACGACAAAGATCCTAGATATAAAAATATTGAAAACCTTGAAGATCTTCCTTCATATTATTTAAAAGACCTACAAACATTTATGGAAACATATAAATATGCTCAAAGTGGACCTGGAACAGTTCAAATTCCTGGATTTAAATCAAAAGAAGAGGCATACAAAATTATTCTTGAAGCAATGAAAGACTATCAAGATAAATTTGGACACATAACAGAATAAAAAAATGACGGACCAAACAGACCTAAAAGAATTAGGACAAATTAAAGATATTCACGGCGGCGAGATTATATCAACCTCCATCGTAAGTGAAATGAAAAAGTCTTATTTGGACTATGCAATGAGCGTTATCGTTGCTAGAGCACTTCCAGACATTAGGGATGGTTTAAAACCTGTACAAAGAAGAATCATTTATGCAGCCAATGAAATGGGACTTACTTATACTTCCCGCTATAGAAAAGCGGCTACTCTTGTTGGAGAGGTTATGGGTAAATATCATCCTCATGGAGATCAATCTATTTATGATGCACTTGTTAGAATGGCTCAGGATTTCTCCCTACGATACACACTAATAGACGGACAAGGGAACTGGGGTAATATCGATGGTGATGGCGCCGCTGCGATGAGGTATACGGAATGTAAAATGGAGAAACTCACAGATTATTTACTTCATGATATTGATAAGAACACGGTTGAATTTGCTGATAACTTTTCGGGCGAACAAAAAGAGCCACAAGTACTTCCATCTGGAATCCCTAATTTATTAATGAACGGCGCGTTAGGAATTGCGGTTGGTATGGCTACGAATATTCCTCCTCATAACTTAAATGAACTTATCGATGCAATAATGCTATTTTTTGATAGCTCTAAAGTCGTAAAGAAAGAATTAAGGACTCACACAGACACAATTTACCAGGTTGTTGAAACAACTTGCGAAATTCAAAATTGGGAATTAGATCATAAAATCACGGTTGAAGAATTATATAAAGTAATTAAAGGACCTGACTTTCCAACTGGTTGTACTATATACGATAAATCAGAAATATTAAATTACTTATCAACAGGAAGAGGGCGTATCGTACAACAAGCCAAAGCAGACATTAAGGAATCAAAATCAGGAAAATTTCATATTGTTATAACCCAAATTCCTTATCAAGTTACCAAAGCTACATTGGTTGAGAAAATTGGTAATTTAGTTAATGAGAAAAAAATTAAAGACATCAGCGCTATAAAGGATACAAGTAGCGGTGAAAGCATCGAAATTATTATAGAATTAAAGAAAGAAGCCATACCACAAAAGGTATTAAATTCGTTGTACAAATATACACAGCTACAG